>JANMCI010000229.1:0-29474 GCA_031361245.1 Rhodobacterales bacterium | reverse complement strand
TTTCGCGGTCCTGCAGATAGATCAGCGGCTGGAAGAATTCGTTCCAGGTGTAGACCGTGGCGAACAGACCGACGATGACCAGCGCCACTCGCACCTGCGGCATGACGATCTGCCACCAGATGCGAAACTCCGAAGCGCCATCCAGCCTCGCGGCATCCAACAATTCGCGCGGCACGCCCATGAAGAACTGGCGCAGCATGAAGATGTAGAAGGCATCGCCAAAAAGGTAGGGCGTGATCAGCGGCCAATAGGTGCCGTTCAGACCAAGTTTGGTCCAGCCGATATAGACTGGCAGGAACGTCGCGGTCGTCGGCATCAGAAGCACGCAGATCGTGAGACCAAAGACAAGATTGCGTCCTCGCCAACGCAGGCAGCCAAAGCTGTAGGCGGCAAGCGAGCAGGATAAGCAGACCGCAAGCGCCACGGTTCCGGAATAGAACACCGAATTGCAGAACTGGCGCAGAAAGGGGAAATCGGTGCGCGCCAATAGATCGGCGATATTGCTCCAATGGATCGGATCGGGGAACCAGGTGACCGGTCGGGCAAATATCTCGTCGGTGGTCTTGAAGGCAGAAATCGTCATCCAGTAGAACGGCAACAGGAACACGGCGGCAAAAGCCATCATGACGGCGTGATAGACCAGCATCTGGCCGGTCTTGCGCGGGGCCGCGCGGCGCCGGGGAGGCGAAAGATCGTCGCTCACCGGCTTTCCCCCTCGTAATAGACCCAAGAACGCGCGGTGCGAAAGATCAGCAGCGTCAGGATAAGCACGACGCCGAACAGCACCGTGGCCATGGCCGCGCCGTGGCCCATGTTGAAATAGCGGAAGGCCGAGCGATAAAGCACGACCATATACATCAACGTCGCTTCGGCCGGTTTGCCGGTCGTGCCGCCGATGACCAGAGCCTGGGCAAAGATCTGAAACGAATAAATGATCCCGATCACCAAGTTGAACAGGATCATGGGGGTGATGAGGGGAATGGTGATCCAGATGAGCTTGTGCCAACCCTTGGGGCTATCCAGATCGGCTGCTTCCGACACGTCCTTGGGGATATTCTGCAAGCCTCCCAGAAACACCAGCGTCTCGACCCCGAGGGGCCACAGGCTGAGCAGGATCAGCGTCCAGAGCGCCGCTTTGGGGTCCAAGAGCCAGTCAGGCGGATCAAACCCCATGGCCTGCAACATCAGATTGACCGGCCCCGCGCTGGGATTCAACAGCAGGATGAAGACGATGGAGCCCGCAACGGCGGGCATCAAGAAGGGTAAATAGAAGATCGTCCGGTAAAAGCCGGACAAGAGGGTTGCCCGGTTCAACAGCAGCGCCAGACCCAGTGCCAAAACCAACTTGAGCGGCACCGAGATCGCCGTGAACATCAGCGTGTTCTTGGCCGACTTCCACACCGCCGGATCAGCCCAGATCGCCGCGTAGTTCTGCAGACCAACGTATTTCGGTGGGCCGACGATCTGGAATTTCGCCTGCGCGATGTAGAAGGTTAGCACCAGCGGGATCACCGTGAAGATCGCCAGACCCAGAATCCACGGCGTTGCAAACAACACGCCCGCCCGCGCCTCGCCCCGTCCGGCGCGGCGGCGTCGGGGCGGTTTTGCCGCCCCGACAGGTGGTAGAACCGGCCCCATCACCCGGCCAGAACCCGTTCCAGTTCGGCCTGCGCGGCCGCCTGCGCCTCGGCCAAAGCCTCGGCCACGGGTTGGGCATGGGTGTAGATCTTTTCCATCGCCCGGGCCATCTGGTCATTGCCAAAGCTTTGCACCGGCGAGTTCCACATCGGCGTCACAATGGCGGCCTGCGTCGCAATGAAGGCCGTCAGGTCTTCGGCAAATGCCTGGCCGCGATGCTCGATCAGGCTGTTCGGCGGCTTGACCGCCACTTGCGAATTGGTCGGCACGTCCGGGATCTGCTGATACCACTCGACCGACCCTTCGATGGCGAGATAGGTCAGATAGTCAAACGCCGCCTGCGGGTTCTTGGACCCGATCGGAATGACAAACCAGTTCGGCCAGGTGCCCGACACCGAAGCCGAGCCCGAGGGTCCAACCGGGTTCGGCGCCTGATTCCAGCGGGTGAAAGTCGGCACCGGATCGGCATAGATGTCGCCCATCAGCCACGACCCCGACATCAGACCCGCCTGCCGCCCCTCGCGGAACGCCGGACCGGCCCCGGTTTCGCCATCGGGATAGGCTTCCTTGAAACTGCCGGAGCGGTCAATCAGGTTGACATCACCCTTGTATTCCTCGTCCAGCCACTCCAAAAAGAAGCTCATCATTTCAACGTTCTGCTCAGAGTCGAGCATGTATTTCAGATTGGCCTCGTCAAACAGCATCCCCCCGTTCAGCGCCGACCAGATCGCCATGGTTTCGGGGATACGGTTCGGCATGAAGCCCGCAGACTTCAGATCATCGCCATCCCAGACGGTGAATTCCTTGCTGAGTTTCCGCATCTCGGCCCAGGTTTTCGGGAAAGAGGCGCGGTCCGAGGGGATGCCCTGGGCTTCGAACAATTCCTCGTTGTACCACATCGAATAGACGCCTGCGGTTACAGGCAAGCCGTAGGTGGCGCCCTTGAACTGGCAGGACGACAACAGCCCCTTGGGCCAGGTCGAGATGTCGATCTTGGAGCCCTTCATCATGTCGTCCAGCGCCATGAACGCGCCCTGCGCGCCCAAGCTGACCGGGCTGTCCCACAGCATCGAGATGTCGGGCGGGCTGCCCGCCGTGATCGACCCGATCAGGGCTTGGGTAAACTCGGTGTCCTGACCCAGACCGCAGACCGTGGTCGCGGGGCCAAGGCTGGCCTTGGTGCTGAACCCGTCCAGCAGGCCGGTGTGGATCTTGCAGAACAGGTCCGACCCGCCGGGCAACCACAGCAACAACTGGCCCTCGGCCTGGCCCAATGCCGTGCCGGGCAGCGACATCGCGGCCCCGACGACGGCGGCACTTCCCGCCAGAAATCCGCGCCTGCTGATCGATTTGGGCGCAGCGTAAGTCTTGTATGACATGTCTTCTCTCCCTGATTATCAGTTGGTCTTTTGCACGTGTTTGGTCGCATCCTGCGTCAGCATGGTAGCACAGGCAGCGCCGATCAGGCCCGCGTCCGGGCCCATTTCTGCCTGAGTTATCACCAGCGGGTTCGGCACCCCGTCCCACAGCCCGCCCCGGATTTGGGCGGACAAAGATTCGAAATAGGGCCCGGGCGCGCAACCCAGTCCGCCGCCGATCACCATGACCTCGGGGTCCAGACTGTCGGCAAGCAGCGTCAGCACCCGCGCCAAAGCGCCCGTGGCATGGGTGATGACCTTCAGTGCCCTCGCCTCGCCCTGCCGTGCAACGGCCAGAACCTCCTCGGCGGTTTCGACGCCATAAGCTGCGGCAATGCCGGGCCCCGAAGCTATATCTTCGATCATGCCGCAATGTTCGTGGCCGCAGTCGGGGCAGCGGTGCCGCTCCATGCTGTTGGCGATGACCAGCGCCGCCCCGCGTGACCCGGCATAGGGCACGCCGTCCAGCACCAGCACCCCTGCGACCCCGGTGCCGACAGTGACGAAATAGAAATCCCGCCGTCCCCGGCCCGCGCCAAAGCGCGCCTCGGCCAGCGCGGCAGCGCGGACATCGGCCGAAACCGCGGTGGGCAAGACCGCCCCCAGCTCGCCCGTAACATCCAGCCCGGTCCAGCGGATGCGGTGGTCGGAAAAGACGCGGCCCTGCCGGTCAACCAGTTCTGCCACCCCGACCCCCAGCGCCGAAACGGCCAGCCCAAGCCGCGCGGCCTCTGCCTTCAGCCCGGCCGCAAGGGCAACCGTGTCCGCCAGAATGGCCGCCCCGCCCCGTTCATAGCGCGTCGGCACCTGCCGCCGTGCCGTCAACTTCCCCGTCACCAGATCGACAATCCCGCCCGCAATCTTGGTTCCGCCCACGTCAATGCCCAGGGCATGACCCACGGTCTTGTCCCCCGGAATGGCGCGAGCTTCGGTCATGGGGACGCCGGACGATACAAGGGGGCCACCCCGAACTGATATTCCGCAGGCTGCCCGCCCATGTTGAACGCCCGGTATTTCGTGCCCTCGGGGATATAGAACCCGTCCTGCGGATGCAGTTCGAACCAGACCGGCGATGCCTCGGGGTCGTCAATGAGGATGTTGACGCGGCCCTTCAGCACATAAAGCCCTGCCGCCCCGCCATGGCAAAGCACCCCGCTGCGGCCACCGGGGTTCAGCCGCACCGACCCTGCCGTCAGCTGGTCGGTCGAGGCGATGATCCCGGTCAGCACGCGCGGATCGCTGACATCCAGCGACCACAACCGGTCCGCCTCGCGCAGGACCCGGATCTTGGCCCGCGCCTCGGCCGCCGCGCGTTCAGCAGGCCAGTGGCCAATTAACTCGGTCCGTTCATATTTGAAATCCGACACATAGGGCCGCGTCGCCGCGTATTTGCCGGACGCCCCGGTCGAAGGGGGCGGTGCGAAATACTCCAGCACCCGCAATTCCTGATCGCCCCAGGCAAAGGCGTGGTGCCAAGTGTCCTTCTGAAAGAACACCGACTCGCCGGTGTGGGCCAAGTGGACCTCGCCCGTCTCGGGATTGGCGATGACCATGGTGCCCATCAGGACCGTCAGCACCTCATCCGCGCCAAAGACGGTGCGGAAACTTTCGGAATGGCGAAAGCCGTCGCCGGGGGGCATCCCGAAGACCAGCTGGTGGATCTGGCCGGACGAGACATAGATCCAGTCATCGACCTGCCCCGCCGCGACGTCGCCCCAGATATGCCGCGTCACTTGGGCATAGGGGATCGGGGTTGGCCCGTCGAACACCGGACGGGGCGAGGATTTATAGGCCATGTCTTACTCCGGTGCGTGGTCCAGATGGGGGGCGATCTTGTCTGATGCCTTGTCGAACCGGACTGGGGTGAAGCTGGACACGATCGGCAAGGCCTGCCCCGTCCGCCCGCTTTCCATCGATTTAACCATAATCTCCAGCACATGATAAGCATGTTCCGGCGCATTCACCGGCTTGCGCCCCTGCTGGATGGCTTGAATGAGGTCCCGCACCCCGTCCGTCCATTGCCAGCGCGACCGGGCCGTATGGTCCTGCCAGAACCCGTCTTTGTTGCGCCAGAGCTTGTAGCCATAGGGGTCCCAGTCATCCGACAACATGTTGACCGTGCCTTCCGACCCATAAACCTCGATCCCCGGGACGTCGTAACGCTGGATGGTGAAGCCGGTGGTGACCACACCAAAGCATTGATTGCCGAAATCCATCAGCACCTGGAAATTGTCGTCGGTCTGTACCGTCATTTTCTTGTTATTCACGATCCGCTCTGGGATCGCGATGCCGGTCATGGCCATCACCCGCTTGGCGGGACCTAAAAGGCCGGTCAGGGTCGTGATGTTGTAAACCCCCAAATCGAACATCGGACCGCCGCCTGGCTCGTAAAAAAACGGGTCCCAATCGGGTCCGGCCCAACCGTAAAAACCGCGCGCCGTAAGCGGGCGGCCAATGTCACCATTGTGAATGTGCCGCCACATGTCCTGGTATGTCCGCGACAGGGTCACATGGGGGGCGCAGACCAGATGACCTTTCGAAGTCTTGGACAGGGCAATCAGTTCCGCCGCCTCCGCCAGATCCATCGACAGGGGCTTTTCGACCAGCACATGCTTTCCGGCATTCAGCGCATCCCGGGTCAATTGGCCATGGCTTTGCATTGAGGTCAGGATCAACACCGCATCGACGTCGGGCCGCGCCAGCACTTCCCGGTAATTGGTGGTAAAGTCGGGGATCGCCCAGTTGCGGGCCCGCTCGGCCATGCCCGGGCGCAAATCGCAACCGACCACAATCTCGCACGACGTGCCTTCGATGGGCAAACGCCTGATATGCGGCACATATTTCTCGGACACACTGCCGAGCCCGATCACGCCGACACGTACCGGTTTCACAATGGCGACCCTCCCTCTGCCGGCCCGTTTCCCATGGGCCATGCAAGGGATCATGCGACCGCTGCGCGATTCCCGGAATAGTGCCTTTGGTCATGCCCCGCGCTGGGCGGCCATGAATTCGCCGAACAACTCGCGCTCGGTCGTGATGTCGAGCTTGCGATAGATCGCCAGCCGGTAATTCTTGACCGTACCGCGCGTCAGGCCAAGCCTGCGGGCAATCTCGATCACCGGAAATCCTTTGAGCGTCAGCAAAACCACCTGCTGCTCCCGCTCGCTCAGACCCTGAGTGAGCGACAGTGGCAGGGCCTCGGCCGACATCGCAGGCGGGCCGGGCAGCCGGTCGGGCGAGATTTCGTCGCAAAATCCGCCCGGCGCCGGGCCGAAATCGGGGGGCAATTGGGTGCGCCGCAGGGCGAGTTGTCCGGTCAGATGCACGGTGCAGGGTCCGCGTGCCGTCACGGTCTGCACCGCCTCAGCAACTTCGGCTTCGTTGGCCCGCGCAATCCATCCCGCGGTCGCAAAGACCTGCAGGCCATGTCGGTCGACAAAGCGCAGCGGTCGTTCCGTCCCGATCGGCGAGTTGCCGGGGTCCACACCCGCCGTCACAAAGATGCTCAGATGCTGACGGTGCAACGCCGCCAACATCGGGAAAAGCCGCCGCACCCGCGCAACCTCGGACGCCAGAAAATTGCCGCGCGCCCGGTCAAGGATCAGCGTCGGAGACGCGTCGCCAATAGGCGGCAGAAGGACCGCAATTTCATCGTGGATCGCCATGGCAGTCAGAAACTCGCGCGCATAGGCTGTGCGCCCGATCCCAGAATCCATGCTCCGCAGCCGGTAAACCCCCGTTTCACCGCCATTCTTCCAATGGGCATAAAACGGGTCATAGGCATAGTAATGGCTGTAGTAGGTCCGCATCGCCTCGGTCGGTTCAATGCGCGGAATAATAAGATCGGGGGGAGCGGCACGGGAATAGCGCACCAGTGCCGCCAGATCGTGCGGCACAGCCGAGCCCAGAATCTCAAGCAGTGCATCATAGAACGACCCCGTGCCCAGCCGGTCCATCGCCCGTGCCGTGCGGACCGCCAGATCAGCCTCAGCGTCCTGCAATCTCGTGGCCATCGCGCCCTCCGCCGCCACTTTGGCCCATCAGCCCGGCAATGTGCAACGTGACTTTCGGCACAGGGCTGCGAACATGGCTTGCCGCAGCCGCATGCCCCAGATTAGCCTTGGGCAAGTGCAGGCTTGAAAGTCCCAACATGAAGATCGGAAACGCGCCCTGTTCCTGGGGAGTCTTCTACCCCACCGGCAATGCGATCACCTCAGAAGCCTATCTCGACGCCGTGGCGCGTGCAGGTTATCGCTGGACCGAGCTTGGCCCCCTTGGATTTCTGGGTGAGGATCCGGTTTGGCTCGCCGATGCCCTGTCGTCCCGCAATCTCGATCTGGCCGGAGCGGCCCATGTCCACACCTTGGCCAATCCGGCCAGCAGCGCCGCGCTGACGGCGACCCTTCACCGGCTTGGCCGCCTTCTTACCGCACTCAAGGCGCGCGACCTCATCCTGATGGATGAAAGCGAATACTATCCGCCCGACGCGCAAGGCGTGGTGGACAACGCGGGCTGGCAAACTGCGATGACGATGATCCGCAACGCGGACACCCTGCTGCGCGACGGCTACGGCATCACGCTGCACCTGCACCCCCATGTCGGCAGCTGCATCGAGCGTGAAGCGCAGATCGACCGCCTCCTCTCGGAAACCGGGGTCAGTCTATGCCTTGACACCGGTCATCACGCTTTCTGGGATCAGGACGTGCTGGCCTATATGGACCAGGTCTGTCCCCGTATCGGCTCAGTCCATCTCAAGAATGTCGATCCCGTTGTCCGAACACGCGTCCTTGCCGGCGAATTGGGGGTGAATGCCGCGTTCGATCATGGCGTGATGTGCGCTCTGCCGGATGGTGCCGTCGACATCCGAGCCGTCATGCGCAAACTGATCGCCTTTGGCTATGATGGGACGGTGATCGTGGAACAAGACCCGGCCAAAGACGCTGCCCTCTCGGCAGAAGCCCTAGCCCGCGCCAATCTGGCCTTCCTGACCGGTGCCTTGCCGTGACCATCCGAACGTTCGCCACTCCGGACGATTTGGGTCAGGCTGTCGCCGAAGACATTGCGGCCCGCCTCACCGCCAAGCCAGGCCCGTTTCTGCTTGGCTGCCCCGGTGGGCGCAGCCCCCGCCCGGTCTATGCCGCCCTTGCCCGCCTCGGCGCGGCGCATTCCCTCGACCTCACACGTCTGATCATCGTGATGATGGACGATTATTTGATTCCAGCGCCCGGTCGCTTCAACCATGTCCCCGAGGATGTCCACTACAGTTGCCGCCGCTTTGCCCGGAACGAGATACAGGGTGTTCTCAACGCAAGCCTGATGCCGGCTCACCAAGTCCTTGACACAAATGTCTGGTTTCCAGATCCCACGAATCCCGCCGCCTACGACGACCGCATCGCGGCGTCAGGCGGGATTGACCTTTTCCTTCTGGCCTCGGGTGCCGGCGACGGCCATGTGGCTTTCAACCCTCCCGGCTCGGCGGCGACGTCCACCACTCGGATCGTTGCCCTCGCTGAACAGACGCGCCACGATAACCTCGCAACCTTTCCCGATTTCCCGTCCCTCGACGCCGTGCCCCGCCTTGGCGTGACGGTGGGAATCGCTACGATAGCACGAGCCCGTGCCACTGCCATGGTGGTCTGGGGGGCAGACAAGCGTGTGGCTTTCCGCCATCTTTCGCGCGCCACCGGATACCAGCCGACTTGGCCGGCCACCGTCTGGGCCGCATGCCACGATGCAACGCTTTATGCCGACCACGCCGCCGCAGAGGATGCCAACCCATGACGCGATCCAGACCCCGCGCCTGCCTGTTCGGAGCGGGAGAGATGGCCTCCACCCACGCCATGAACCTTCTCAGGGACGGACGACTCGAATTGGTCTATGTCGTCGATCCGTCGTCAGAGCGTGCCCGGGCGCTTGCCTCCGCAACAGGCGCCCGCTCGGTGGACGCAGAGGCGGCCTTTGCCGACAGCGACATTCAGGCTTATCTGATTGCCAGCCCGCCCCGGACCCATGCCGATTATCTTGAGCGAGCCGCTGCCACTGGAGCCCACATCTTCTGCGAAAAGCCGATCGATCACGACATAGGACGGATCCGAGCCTGTATGGAGGCGATGACGGGGCGCGAATCCTACGTGCAGCTTGGCTTCAACCGCCGTTTCGACGATCAGTTCATTGCCTTGAAAAACGCGGTCGCAACGGGTCAGATCGGGCGTCCTGAACAGGTCCTGATCATCTCGCGCGATGCCGAAGCCCCGCCGGTCGAAGGATTCATTCATTCCTCCGGCCTCCTGAAAGAAACGGCGGTCCACGATTTCGACCTGATCCGCTGGTTGCTGGACGACGAGCCGGTGGAAATCTTTGTCATGGCGGACGCTCTGATCAACCCGGACTATCTGACCGTCGGCCAGATCGACACCACGACAACCACGATCCGGATGCGCCGTGGCACTCATGTTACCGTGCTGAATTCACTGCGGGCCGCCTTTGGCTATGACCAACGGATCGAGGTTCTGGGAACACTTGGACAAGCCGCCGTCGGCAATGTTCCCCGGTCCCAACTTGTCCTTTCCACGGCGAGTGGCATCCACAGTGAAAAGCCGCTTCACAATTATCACCAACGTTACGCCGACGCTTACCGGACTGAGATCCTGTGCTTTGTCGACGCCGTGTTGACTGGCCACACCGTCAGCCCTAACGCATTCGACGGGTTGCGTGCCTCGGAAATGGCTGAGGCCGCGATTTTGGCGATGACCGAAAAGCGCCCCGTTTCCCTTTAGTCCATGCAGACTTCGGCCCGTTAAGAACTTACCGGCGGCCCTCAGATGATTGCCCCTTCCCTGTAGGGTCGCCCGGTCGCAATCCGCTCGAACCCGAGCGGCGACAGGTCCAGCGTCCGGTATCCGCCATAGGTCAGCCACTCTGCCGTGCCGCGCCCCATGGCGGGCGATTGCTGCAGTCCGTGACCTGAGAAACCGTTCAGGAACAGGAAGTTCGTGACCTCGGGATGCGGCCCAGTGATGGCATTCTGATCAAGCACATTGAAATCATAGTGACCAACCCATTCGCGATGCACTTTCACCGCTTCAAAGGCGGGAATACGGGTGGCGATGATTGGCCAGACATGGTCTTGCCAGATGGTCTGGTCCATCGTGAAATCGTCCAGCGCGGTAGCCGAGTCCGGGTTCGCGTGGCCCCCGATCATGTAGGTCTTCGTCCCGTCCTGCCGCATGTGTACTCCGGTCGGATCAATCGTCAGCGGCAATTCCCGTGACAAAGGGCTCTCTGCGCTGATTATCCATGTAAAGCGTTTTCGCGGCTCAATCGGAATCTCTATTCCGGCCATCCGCGCTGTCACCGCGCCCCGTGTTCCACTTGCGTTGACGATCTGACCGCAGGACACCACCTCGCCGGATCTGAGGGTGACGCTGCCAACCCGACAGCCCGTCTTTGCAATTGCAACAACCTCGTTGGCCACATATTCGACCCCACGAGACCGCGCCTGTTTGCGAAACCAGTCAAAAACGGTTATCCCGTCGAAATAGCCTTCATCTACCGTGTTGATCGAGCCCAGCACGAGATCATCCACCGCGTAGAACGGGTATTCGGCCTCGATCTCATCGGCCGTCATCAGCCGGGTCCCCGCGCCCGCTGCGACCTGCACAGCGTGTCTGGCTCTCAACGCTTCGGCGAAAGCCTCGGAATTGGCCAGATACAGATAGCCAAAGTTCTGGATCTTCAGCTTTGGTGCCCCGGAGGTTTCGCCCATATACTTGGGCAGGTTTTGCACGAATTCAGCACCGAACTGCGATATCCGGACGTTCAACTCGGTCGAGAACTGCTGACGTATACAGGAATTGGTCAGCGAGGTCGCGGCCCATTCGTAGCTCGGGTCACGTTCAACGACCAGAACTCGACCTGCAAAATCCGGATTGTCTGCCAGAAACCATGCCGTGGCTGAACCCAGCATGGCCCCACCGACGATCACGACGTCATAGGATGAATGCTGCGGCGCATCCTGTTTCAGGGCGGTCATGCTGACTTGCTTTCCTGTCGAGTCCTTTGGCGGCAGGAATACTGATGCCGCTGCGCCATGTCCACAAACACCGCTCAGAACGGAGCTGGCGATTGACCCCTTTCAATCGTCCAGACTGCATCGACACCGACTTTGGCCCAGTCGCTGACTGTGCCGTCGGGCCAGACCACACGAACCTCCGCCATCTCTGCGTCACCCAGTCCGAAATGCTGCACCCCAAGCGCGCTACTGGCGTGCCCACCGCCGATTGTGGTTTCACGCATCCAGTTGCGCCCGCCGGACCGCAACTCGATCCGTGCACCGATTGAATCGGGATTGGCCCCCGGTTGAACGAGCCTGATGCCCAACCAATGCCCAGCAGTTGGACCGGTATTGCGCCATATTTCAGCGCCTTGGTTGCGATTGACCACCACCAGATCCAACAGGCCGTCGCTGTTCAGATCAATCAGCTGCGCCCCCCGGGCTTGCCGCGTCGAGGCAACACCAGCCTTGTCACCGCTTTCGGCAAAAGTTCCGTCCGGACGCTGCAGAAGCAGGTTGTTGGGGTCGGCTTCGGCAAAATCTGGCATGGCGGCGACATTGCCTTTTGCAATGAACAGATCAGCCCAGCCATCGTTGTTCACATCGCCGAACTGGGCGTGCCAAGCTGTCGACGGCCGCAGGTCATCGCCAATATAGGGCCGATGGGCGGTGGCGCCACGTTTGAAGGCGCTGTCCGCATATTTCGGAAGCACGAGCGTCCCTTCTGCAGGCTTCTTCAGGTTCTGCAATTTGTTATCGGCCATGGAAGTCAAGAAATACTCAGGGAAGCCGTCACCGTCCAGGTCGTCGCTTGCAATTCCCATTCCCCATATTCGCAGCCGTGCCCAGCCCTCCGCGTCCGTGAACAAACGGGGTGCCTCACCTGGGAGCAAATGCCACAACTGCTCCTGTCCGCCCTTGTAATATTCGCGGTCATTTGACACCCGAAGTGATGGCGTGCCCGAATGGTCCCAGTCGGTAAACAGCATCGAAAGTGCGCAGAAACTTGGCCTTAGGGCGACCGGCGATGCAAATCCATCGTCGTCAGGTCGATGCAGCCAGTTGTCGGTGCAGGAGCCCCAGGGAAATGCCTCCTGAAAACGGTCAATGTAGTTGCCTACGGCAATCGTCGGCCATGCCTCCCCTTTCTCCCAGGTTGCTGCAAGGGCGGTTGACCAGGCATCACCGCCGTCAAAACCCCACTCGACATTTGCCCGTTGGAAACGGCATTGCCCAAGTCCACGCAGCACGACATTCTCGCCCACCCGCAGCATGACAAGGTCAGTCAATCCATCGCTGTCGATATCCATCGGATACGTGCCTGTCACCCCGATGAGATCGACCCCCGTGCTTTCAGCCCGATCGAATTGCAATGCCCCCGCCGGTTTTGAGCGGTTCAGCCAGAGACTGGTGAAACCCTCGCCCCCGGACATGACCAGATCGGGCTTTGCGTCGTCGTTGCAGTCAAAGGCGGAAACTCCGCCTCCCACCATAAACAGCCAGTCACCGGCATAGACCGACTGCAGACCCGAACTGGAGCTCTCGTCCACGAAACGCGGTACAACAGGCTGCTCCTGCGCAATCGCTGGGCCGGCCAGCAACAACAAAGCAAGGAAGAGCTTCAATTCAACGTCCTCAGCTTGACTGCATACGCCCCAATGCAACGCCCCTGTTCAAGCCCCAACTCGACCGCTGCACGAAAATGGATCCCACCATATAGACGGGACATGGCGGCCTCTTCCGCTGCCTCCCAGAAACTGCCGAACATCCGTGTTTGAATGCCATCCTCTTCGTGTGTCGGGTCTCCAAAGGCGTGGTTTTCGCCAAAGATCGCTGTCAGCACAGTCGCGGCGGCCCCGGACTGGCTGGAATGTCCCGAAGGGTATTCCGGGAATGGTGGAGTGATCAGCAAAGGCTCCCAAGCGGGATCGATCTTGGACCGGATGAAAGTCACCGGGCGGATATAGTCGTATTTGAATTTCTCCGCCCAGCAACCAATGAAGGCATCTGCCACGCCGACGCCGACCCGCATCAACGCATCGGCTGTCCTTGGCCCGTCCATCCTGTCCATTTCGACAAGCGTCAGCACCAAGGCGATCCAATGGCCGGGAGGGGTGGAAGACAGCATCGGGTCATCCGACCAGAACCTCGCGATGGTTTCTTGCTCATCGGTCAAGGCACGGGTCGTATCATAGACCTCCATCGCCTGTTTGTAGAACTCGGACTGTGGGTCTTCCGAATAAGCCGGTGGGGGAGGCAGATGGCAAGACGTGCCCGCTGGCATGGCAAAGGGCCGGTTCTTGCCCCAATTTGGCAATAGCGGTGTCTGTTGAAGATCAATGGTTGACGTTGGCTTCCAATGCCCCGGCTCTTGGCTTGGGACAAAATGTTCCGGAAAGCCCATATTCTCGACCACCGCCCCGCCGTCGGACTGCGACCAAAGCCATATATGCTGGGCCAAGGAACGTCCAAAGGCGTCACTGCGCTTCACAACCTCATCCGGCAAGCCCGCTGTGACCACCTTGGCAAGGAGGTCCTCCATCCGGTTCATTGCCTGCTGACCGCTCGGCCCCGTATTGCCAAAGAAATTCCGGATCGATTGCGCCATTGCGGCCTGCATCACGACGCCCTCGTCATAGGCGCCGCTGCCCCGCTTCGGTACCGGCTCAAGCTCGTTCAACTGCCCGGAAAGAGAGACCATTTCAGGCCGGCCGGACGCCATGACTTCGTAACCCGTCACGCCCAGATAGGCAAACGCGCGGCTTGCCACCGGAGGAGAATATGTCGGCGTATGGCGCACCAATTCCAGCACCAGCTTGTACCATTGCAGCATGACGCCACGCCCGTCGCCCGCCTCGGCGAAGCCCGGCAAAATAAAGGCCATGGCCATGGCCATCGCAAGTCTTCGCAATTTCTTACGCTCCAATTGAGACTGGGTCCTGCAGGAACCCGGCTTTGTCAGGCCACCAAGGCCGGCTTCTTACCAAGGATGATCATCCCGAGAATATCTTCGTCGGTTACCTCATTTACATTCACCGTGCCCACAAGCTGCCCGTTTTTCATCACGGAAGCGCGGTCACACAGCTTCATGACATTGTGAATGTCATGCTCGATCAGGAAGATCCCCAGGCCCTGTGCCTTCAACTCCTGGATCAGGCGGGAAACCGTCTCGGTTTCCTCCGGGCCAAGGGCTGCGGTAGGTTCGTCCATGATCAGGATCTTGGCATTGAAATAGACGGCCCGCGCGATGGCGACGGATTGGCGTTGCCCACCCGACAAGGCGTTGACCGGAACATTGAATTTGCGGAAGTTGGGGTTCAGCCGCTTCATGATCTTGCGCGTCTCGGCCTCCATCTTGGCTTCGTCGACAAAGCCAAGGCTATTGACCAGTTCGCGCCCCAGAAACAGGTTCGACGCGGCATCCAGATTGTCTGCCAGCGCCAGCGTCTGATAGATCGTCTCGATGTTCTGCGCCCTTGCGTCGCGCGGATTGCTAATCTCGACCTTTTCGCCATTGATCAAGATGTCGCCGCTGTCGGCCCGATAGGCCCCCGACAGGCATTTGATCAGCGTCGACTTGCCAGCGCCGTTGTGGCCCAAGAGGCCCACTACTTCACCGGGATATAGATCGACCGTGACGTGATCGACCGCCTTGATGCCCCCGAAAGCAATCGAGATATCGCGCAACTCGACCAGAGGGGTGCCGCGATTGGTGCTCATGGGAAACCCCCTTATTTGATGCGCTTGCGATAAGTGTTGTCCAGCCACACGGCCAGCACCAGGACGGCACCCACCACCATGTTCTGAACCGCCGTGTCGAACCCGATCAATACCATGCCGGTCTGCAGGCTTTTCATGACCAGGGCACCCAGAATGGCGCCATAGATCGTGCCGACGCCGCCTGCCAGTGACGTGCCACCAATCACGGCAGCGGCGATGACGTAAAGCTCATCTCCCACCCCCAACGCATTGGTGGCCGAATTCAGACGGGCCGAGGCGACAACGCCCGCCAGCCCCGACAACGCCCCCATCAGCGCAAAGATCTTGACCGTCATCGACCTCGTGTTGATGCCCGCCAGTGCCGCTGCTTCCGGGTTGCCCCCGATGGCAAAGACATAGCGGCCAAAGCGGGTCGCCTGCATTAAAACGGTCATGACCAGCCATACGGCGGCAAGGATCAACACAGGATAGGCGAACCCGTGGCTGATGAAGATGCCCTCCGGCACCTCTTGCCCCAACTTGGCATAATATTGCGTCAGGATCCCCTTTGGCCAAGGATAGGCGTTCACCACCCAGACCGACAGGATCACAAGACCGCAGCCCAGAGTGCCCATGAATATTTCGGCCCAGACCGGGCGCAGCACGAAACCGTGCCTCTGACGATTGTTCCTGCCCCGGAAGATCTGCCAGATCAGGCCAGCGCAGGCCAATAGCCCGACGATCCAGCTGCCAGTCGACCCGATGGCTCCATACGGACCGCCCCCCAGCAACGCAAACGTCTCATCCACCGGCGATATGGTCTTGCCATTGGCCGCCAGAAAGGCCGCGCTGCGCCAGACCAGCAGGCCACCCAGCGTCACGATGAAGGACGGGATGCCGCCATAGGCGCTAAGCCAGCCGTGGAAGGACCCGATCAGAGCCCCGACGCCAATGCCCACAAGCGCGGTAACGATCCAGATCGACCAATGGCCAAGTCCCACATATTGCGGCAGAATCTCGACCTGCAAAATACCCATAACCATGCCGGTGACGCCCACCAGAGAGCCAACCGACAGGTCGATGTTGCGTGTAATGATGATCAGGACCATCCCCGTCGCCATGATCCCGATCGATGCAGTCTGCACCGACAGGTTCCACAGGTTGCGCGGCGTCAGGAACGTGCCCTCCCCCATGAACATGCGGCTATAGAGGTGAAAGCCGACCCCGATCAGCAGCAACGCGCCTGCCATGCCCAGAAGGCGGGGGTCAATCTCCGTCGACCGCATGAATTGGGCAATCAAGCCACCCTGTTCGGGTGCGGCGGGTCGGTGCGATGTATCTGTCATTTCACGTCCAGCGAATGTTGGGCGAACGGTCCGTCGGCTTGCTGCACCGCCTGCGTTCGAAAAGGACGAATGGCGGCACCGGAATCAGAGCTACCGCCTGGGAAAGTGGGGCGCCAACCTCTCGGTCGGCGCCCAGATCTTGGATTACTCGCAGCCGACGACACCGGCCATCGCACCTTCGCAAGCCTGCTCTTTCGAGATATGGCCTGCGTCGATCGCGACATTCAGATTGTCCTTGGTCAGCGGGGTTGGAGCGAGCAGAATGGCGTTCATCTCGACGCCCTTCTCACCGCCCGAGAACTTGGTCGCACCGGCGACCGAGTCCAGAGCCGCGCCGTCTGCCAGAGCCGAAGCGATTTCGCCTGCAGCCTTTCCAAGCTGACGCGCATCCTTCCAGACCGACACGGTCTGGGTGCCGCGTGCGACACGGTTGATGGCCGCAAGGTCACCATCTTGGCCACCGACCGGGATCACCAGACCCTGAGCCGACAAGGCCGCCACGACGCCACCCGCCATGCCGTCGTTTTCGGCCAGAACGGCGTCAACGGCGTTGTTGTTGGCGGTCAGGATCTGCTCCATGTTCTTCTGAGCATTCTCCGGCTTCCAGCCGTCCGAGAAGCTTTCGCCGACGATCTTGATCGTGCCGGCGTCCACGGCACCCTGGATAACCGACATCATGCCTTGCAGCAGGAAGCCTGCGTTCGGATCACCCGGGTCACCCTTGATGATGGCAAAGTTGCCATCGGGCTTCACGGCGGTGACGGCTTCGGCAATGATACGGCCCACGCCGACGTTGTCGAAGGTCAGATAGAAGGTGCGGTTGTCTTCAATCAGACGGTCATAGCCGACGACCGGAATACCTTCGGCAGCGGCTTTTTCGATGGCCGGCCCGATGGCGTCCTTGTCCCAGGCGTTGATGATCAGAGCATCAACACCCTGGCTGATCAGCGCGTCGATGTCGCTGAGCTGCTTTTCGGAAGACGACTGTGCGTCTGCCGAAACATAGGTGTTGCCTGCAGCTTCGATCGCCGCGACCATCGCCGCTAAGACGATCTTCCAGCGCTCTACCTGGAACGAAGCCCAGGACACGCCGATCTTTTTGCCTTCCGCATAGGCAGCGGTCGACAGGCCCGTTGCCGCAATCACGGCGGCCAAAAGTACCTTACGCATTATATCCTCCCTATGGATGTGGCCAGCGCATGGCCAGCCCGACAGATTCGTCAAGCCAAATCGGAAATTGCTACCAATAAATTCAGTTGTCAAAATAAAAATGCTGCCGCATCCTTATCTCTGGGCTGAATCTGCGCTTCTCTTCGCTGCATCGCAGCAATATTGCCCTGAATTGGCGCAAGCCTGTGGAATTTCCTTCAGTGAGTGAACAAATGCGCACGCTAGGAATGGTGGAGATCAAAGGGGGCTTCCACAAGGGATGCGGTCCGCTGAACACGCCCTTGTCAGATTCCTTGCGCCCGATGCGCCAACAAATCTTCGACAGGGTGCGCGCAACCGGGCTCATCTCACGGGCGCAAGTGGCCAAAGACCTTGGCATAAGTCCAGCATCGGTCACAACGATCACTTCGGAACTGCTGGAAGCGGCCCTGATCGAAGAGGTCGCGCTGTCTCGTGACGGTGACATTGGTCGCGGGCGACCTGCAGTGGCGATGGGCGTGCGCGGTCGGGCGCATCTGGTGGCGGGCCTAAAACTGTCAGACCGCGAACATACTGCGGTGATCAGCGATTTTTCCGGCAACATGCTTGCCGATATCTCCGTCGTCCGCGAACCCCTTGCGACCTCACTGGAGGACATGCTGGCAGCGATAGAGGTATTGCTGGACCGCGTTTGCAGAAAAGCCGGGGTGGCCTTGCAGGATCTGTCAGGGATCGGGATCGGCGTGCCTGGTTTTGTCGATCACGTCGCGGGGATGGTCTATTGGTCTTCGACCTTGTCGGACCGCGCGGTTCCGCTTGCCGCGGCAGCGCAGAGCCGTCTCGGCCTGCCGGTGTCAATTGACAACGACGCCAATCTTGTCGCTTTGGCCGAATTGTGGTTCGGCGTGGGGCGAAGTCTTCCCGATTTCGCGGTGGTCACCATCGAACACGGGGTTGGCATGGGTTTTGTGATGAACCACCGCATCTATCGCGGGGCGCAACGGCTTGGACTGGAACTGGGGCATACCAAAGTCCAAATGGACGGCGCCCTTTGCCGCTGTGGCCAGCGCGGTTGTCTCGAGGCTTACATTGCGGATTACGCCCTCGCCCGCGAGGCCGTGACGGCTCTCAACGTCGACAGCCGGCAACTGCCGTCTGTTTCTGCGCTGCTTGAGTCCCTATTTCTGCGCGCGAAGGCCGGGGATGCGCCGGCCCGCAGCATTTTCCGCCGTGCCGGTCGCTATCTGGCCTTGGGGTTGGCAAACATCGTGAACCTCTTTGACCCTGCCCTGATCATTCTTTCCGGCGAGCGGATGCGTTACGACTACCTCTATGCCGACGAAACCCTGGCTGAGATGACTGATCTTGTCATCAACACAGGCCGCCCCCGACCGCAAATCGAGATTCACGCCTGGGGCGACATGCTTTGGGCGCAAGGGGCAGCCGCTCTTGCCCTGACCGTCCTTTCCGACCGCATCCTCACCTCGCCGAGGGAAACGGTAGAAGTCTAGTTCTTTGGAACTTGCGCGCGAAATCCGTACTGCAGTTATATCGTGTCATGCCGCCCGCTCGGTCGATGGGGGTTCCGCGTCATCAGCCCAAACTTCAGATCTGCCAAGCAATATCAGCGCCTTTTTGCCCCTTGGCAAAGCGGCCGGCCTCAGGATGGCGCGCGCCAACTCCAACCCACCAATCAACAACGCCAGGCGACTGGGGGCGGCAACGTAAAGCGTCCGCCATCTGGGCGCGAAAGCGGACTTGAACTGCGCAAGCCCGACCGAGCCCCGGGTAAGCCGCTGCAATAGCTGCGAAACTGGCCCGGTCATCCCGAACGAAGCGTCGGGTACGGCAGCCAAGGACACTTCCGGAACCTCCAACCACCGAGCCATTTCAAGGGCGTGGGTGATCATGGCATAGATTGTACCGTCAGGCGCGCCGGGTCGAAAACGGACGAGATCCAGCACCCAATTTGTTTGCCCCGCATGGAACGTTACAAAGGCAATCAGCTTGCCCTCGCCCGAGCGGGCTGTGATCACCCTTTGACCAGCCGCATAAGTCCGTTCCCATCTGCCCATCGAAAAGCCGCGCTCACGGCCATGGGCACCGCACCATTCTGCCGCTACTGCCTCCATCTCGGCGAGGGGCGGATTTGCACAATCCTCGACCATGACTCCTGCCTTGAGGGCATGGGCCAGCTTGCGACGCAACCGCGCGCGGGCGCCTCCAGACAAGTGAAAGCTTGCCGGATCAAGCACGGCTTCACGCGCCACGGGAAGCACGACATAACCACGGGACCTGGACACCACAGCGATTCTTGCATCCACTTTGTAAAGACAAAGCATCCGTGCTTCGGCTTTGGCCAGTCGCTCCAGCACGTCCAGAACGTTGGCTGGGACTGGGCCGGCGCATGTCGCGGCCATAAGGTGACCCATAACGACCCGGGTATGCGCCAATTTCCCGCTCAACCACATCCGCCCTCCTCCGAGCGTCAAGAGCGTCAGCCCGCCTTGCCGGATCAACTGCGCTTCGGCGGAAGTCAGCCTCTGCAATGCTTGCGCCGGCATATGCCGCGTCTCGGTCACCTCACATCTCGGGCCGGTCGCTGCTATCGTCAGTCCGGGCCGTGCAAGGGCCCAGATTGCCCCACACAGGGCCGGCACGGCGTAGGCCAGCGCCCGGAATGCAAGAGTTCCGGCGACCAATCCGGCCTCGTCAACCTGAGGCAGCCAGGCCAGCAACGTTGCCTCAAAAGGTCCGATCCCTCCGGGGCTGCCCGAGGCGATGCCAACCCCAAGAGCGATCAGAAAGACCGGCAGCATCGCCCAGAATGCCGGCGCCGTCAGAGGCGGCAACACAACCCAAAGCGCCACGGCCAAGGCGCCCAGATCAATGGCCAGCCAGATCAGGAACCTGCCGAGAATGAAAAGGTTTGGCTGAAAAGAACCCAATACGTGCGGCATTCGCAAAATGGTCAACGGCACCATACCGATCAGCAATGCAGCCAAGAGCCCTTGCGCCAATGTCTGCTGGGGCATGCCAGGTGCTGCGGCGAAGACGATCAGTGTCAGAAAACCAAGCCCGGCAAAGAAGCCCAACGTGATGCCGGCTGAAATGGCAAAAGACTGACCAAGCGTCACCTCGGGCATCAAACGCCGCCTGACCAGCGCACCGACCACCGGACCAAAACCGACCGTCTGCGAAACCGCCGCGGCTGCGGCAGCAGCAAGCCCCGCTTGTCCCGGTGGCAAACTCAGTCCGAACCAGGCGACGATCGCCCGCTCTTGCCCTGCAACCGCAACAAAAGCCGCGACAACCGCGAGCAGGGCAGCCGCAACCCGCCAAAGGGTTAGATCAGACAAGCCCGCCATGACCGCCGCGACGTCGAAACCCTGCAAGCGGTGCAAGATGTACAGCAGTGAGGCGGCCAGCACTGCCCCCAAAAGGGCAAGGCGCATCAGCAGCCGGAATACGGGACGTGGTGCCGTGCGCAGGGCCAATCCTCCTGTTTGGCCGCCAGATTAGATGCCAAGTCCTCACCAAATCGTTAGCAGCCTCGTGTGACGGACTCTTCGTTGATCTCAGTCAATGACAAGTCGCGCAAACCGGAGCAAATGAATGGAAATTGGGAGATCTGAGGCCCTGACGCCAAGCTCAACGGAGATATGAAATGAAACGTACGCCCCTTGTTCTGTCCCTGTTTGCGCTGGCATTGCTGGCCGGATGTGCAATGCAACCACCAGGTGACCCTGGTACCAGAGGTTTCCTTTGGGGCCTGTGGGACGGTGCCATTGCGCCAATCTCGTTCATTGTCTCCTTGTTCAAAGACGGCTATCGCATTTATGCGGTTCCAAATTCCGGCGTTTGGTATGACTTTGGCTATCTCATCGGCCTGACCTGCTGGGCAGGCGGCAGTCATGCCGCGCGTCGCAGGTAGAGACAGGACCCACTGTCGTCCCAGATATCTGGCGAAATCGGTGCGGCAAGTTTTCAAAGGATCTTGTAAGCACGACCGTTTGTTGGCCAATTGACGTTGTCCCCTGCGCCTAGTCCGGTTTGAAGCAGATCTTCGTCCAACCGAAAGGACGAGAGATGAAGCGCAGCGGGTTCACCGAAGACCAGATCATCGGCATTCTGAAAGCGCAGGAGACCGGCTGTAACAGCTTCTGGCCGATGCGATGCTCGATTATGTGGCGCTGAAGGATCTCTTTGGGGGAATGTATGGTGCGCCCCGCTTTTGCAGGGTTAGGTGGGTGACGCACCGGCTTGTGTAAATATATCCGGCCTCTGATCTGTCAGCCGCTTTTGCTGCAAACCCATTGCAGGGGAGGAATGACCAAACGGTTGATCGACCACGCGTAAGCCAGCCGTAAAGAACCAGACAGGGAAGGAGCTACTCAGGCAGCTGCTCCATTTGACCGCAGATGGACGGTGCCAGGGTGTGTCAGGATCGCCCGGACGATGCGCGTCAACTTGTTGGCCAGGGCACCGACAGCCTTGCTGTGTTGGGATCGCGCTTCCAGTGCGTTCCGCCCCTTCTCGACCAGTTTTCGGGCCAGCCATTGTGACCCAAGACACGCTTCCATGCCGATCAAGGCCTTGGGTGCCAAATCGATGACCGACTGCAGAGTCTCACGTTGCACCTGGCACGCCGGATCACGGCACCCTTGCGCTTGACGGCTACGACGTGAAACACGCATTTGCTGATTTCAATCCCATAGGCGAAGGCCTCTGACAGGGGTTTGGTCGGCATCCCTTCTCTCCTTCTGCTTTGCGATGCCGCAATCCTGACGCCGGTGCGGGCATTCCGTATCAATCTCGAACCGGGCGTAGCGGGCAGCAATCCGATGCCCACAGGCGGAAAGGGCACGTTTGTAGCGCGACGATCAAGGTGAGAGTCGCGCGACAATCTGGATGAGAAAGTGTCGTTGGTGGTGGAAAGCCGGGAGGGCGTAGCCCGAGCGGGGTTCCACCACCAACGGCGGCCAGGACTTGAGGGGTCTGGCGATCGGGTGATCGCAGTCGGCTAGGGTGGGGTTTTCTCCTCGAAGAGGTTGAACCCTTGCCTGGCCGTCATGTAACCGATCATCAGATGAGGCTCTTCATGAAGTATCGATCGACCGACACGACGCCCGTCGCGGCAGCCAAAGCCGGTTTCAGCACGGCCACGGGTTATCGGCAGCAGGAAGACCCACAGCCCCCTTCGCTCAAGCGGGCACCGCGTGACCGGCGGCGGCCCGATCCTTTGGCGGGGATCTTTGACGCAGAGGTCGTGCCCATGCTGGAGGCGGCACCGGGGTTGCGATCTGTCGCGGTTCTCGGAGAGGTTCTGCGCCGCCACCCGGAACTGGGCGAGGGAATCCGGCGGACCCTTGAACGCCGGATCAGCCATTGGCGGGCCCTGCATGGCGCGGAACGTGAGGTCATTTTCCGCCAGGTTCAAGAGCCCGGCCGCATGGGTCTGTCGGATTTCACCGACATGGCCGATCTGGGCGTCACCGTCGCGGGTCAGCCCTTGAGCCATCGGCTTTATCACTTCCGGCTGGCCTATAGCGGCTTCGAGCATGTCCATGTCGTGCTGGGCGGCGAGAGTTTCGTGGCCTTGGCGGAAGGCTTGTGAGACATGCCCTCTGGGCCCTGGGCGGTGCCCCGCACGAGCATCGCAGTGACAGCCTGTCGTTCGGTGGGCGAAAGGTCCCCCGGACCTTTCGCCGATCCACCTCACCTTTCCGCAACCTGGAGCGCGACGCAGACACCGACTGGACGCTGCGCTACGAAGCCCTGTGCAGCCATTACGCCATGGCGCCCAGCCGCAACAACCGCGGGGTCGCGCATGAGAATGGTGCGATTGAGGGGCCACACGGGCATCTGAAGCGGGCCATCGCGGATGCGCTTTTGCTGCGCGGCACGCCCGACTTCGGCGATCTTGCCGCCTACCGCCGGTTCCTTGATGAGTTCTGTGGTCGGCGCAATGCCCACAATCGCAAGCGTATCGATGCCGAGCGCGCTGTGCTTCAGCCGTTGCCGGCTCGCCGCACCACGGATGGCGAAGAGACCCATGTCACTGTTACTTCATCGGGCGGCTTCATCCTCAGGCGGGTCTTCTACACCGTGCCGTCGCGCCTGATCGGCCACCGCCTGCGCGTCAGGTTGCATGATGACAGGCTCGACCTCTACCTCGGGGCCACCCATCTGCTGACCCTGCCGCGTGGCCGGGGATATGGTGACGGCAGGTGCTGCCACGTCGTGGATTACCGCCATGTGATCCACGCCCTGCGGCGCAAACCGTTTCGCCGGAGGCGAACCTTCGGTTCGACGGCGCTGCCCGGTCTGGTCTACCGCGATCAACTCTTTCCGCGCGATGCCTACCGCCAGCTTTACGAAGCCGCGATGGCCGCGCTGCCCGAGAAGGCGGCGTGCAAACTCACTGTCGACATTCTCGCTCTGGCCCACGAAAGGGGATGCGAAGCCGAACTGGCGACGCTGATCACCGGCATTCTGGCGGCAGGCGCGTTGCCGGACATGGCGGCCTTGCGTGAACGCTTCTCGCCCGATCCCGCCACCTTGCCCAACATCACCGTGCTGATCAGCCCGCTTGAGCGACTACAACGCCCTCCTGGCTGCCGTGCCGACGGGAGAAGCCGCATGACCGCCTCTGATCCCATCGACGCGGCCCGTCTGAACCTTTTGCTCAATGAACTGCGTCTGCCGGCCATCAAGCACCTCTGGTCCGCCTTCACCGAACGGGCCGACAAGGAAGGCTGGCCCGCAGCGCGACTGCTCGCAGCCCTCGCAGAACACGAGATCGCTGAACGCGGGCAACGGCGGATCGAGCGCCACCTCGCCGAAGCACGCCTTCCGCCGGGCAAGACCCTGTCCGGCTTCAACTTCGACGCCGTTCCAACCATTTCCAAAGCCCGGGTCATGGCCCTCGTCGCCGGAGACAGCTGGCTGGAGACCGGTGCCAACCTGATCCTGTTCGGCCCGCCCGGCGGCGGCAAAACCCACCTGGCCGCCGCCATCGGTCTTGGCCTCATCGAGAACGGCTGGCGCGTGCTCTTCACCCGCACCACCGATCTCGTCCAGAAACTGCAGGTCGCGCGGCGCGAACTCGCCCTCGAGGCCGCCATCGCCCGCCTCGACAAATACCAGCTGATCATCCTCGATGACCTCGCCTACGTCACCAAGGACCAGCCCGAAACCAGCGTCCTGTTTGAATTGATCAGCGCCCGATACGAACGACGCTCCATCGCCATCACCGCAAATCAGCCCTTCGGCGATTGGAACCGCATCTTCCCCGACCCGGCCATGACCTTGGCTGCCGTCGACAGGCTCGTGCACCATTCCACCATCCTGGAGCTCAACGTCGAAAGCTACCGCAGGAGGGAAGCCATCGACCATCAGCGAGGGCCAGGTCGGCCAGCCTCCCGCGCGACACTCAAAACCCAAGCAGATTGACGCGCCGCGACAATCAACGCCCAGAAGACCACTTGCGCGCGACACCCAAAGCCGCAATCCTCAACCCACTGCGACACACGATCACCATCCAGATTGACGCGCAGTTCTCATCCAGATTGTCGCGCTACATGCTGACCTATTGTTGACCCGATTCCAGGCCTTCCTCACCCGCTTGGTAATCTCCCCGACGACAATACCGCACTGCGCGCGCTCATCGGGGGCCCGATGACACGATGGTTTAGTCTTGCAAGTTAGCTTGCTCAGCTGACCAAAGCCGCACCTGCCCCTGTTCGGTCCTTAAACCGACCGAAACCGACTTCACACCATTGGACCTGTCATAATCCCTCGATGATCCGTACTTCTGAAACCTTACGGTGTAGACCAACTGCTTGTTCAACTGCGCCAAAGTGGCTTCGAGCCAGCCCTTTGATGCCCAGAGGATTTCACCATCGTCATGATGGCGACACTCAGGCTGATCGCGGTCAGGTCGCCAACCGCCCCAAACTTGGCTTTGCAGGGCAAGGCTTCCGTCCGGTGCGTGCCACTCGCCGAACACCCGCCCTACCGAGATCGCCAGAACCTGGGTTAGGTCAATCCCCAAACGCGGGCGGGAAGCAGCACTATGTGCTGCGATCTCATCGCCTTGGTCGATCCCGAGGTTGTAGTTCTCAGGGGCCCAAATCAGCGGTTCGAATATACTCTTTCCACGATGGCGATGATTATAGTAGCCCTCGTCCCACAACTCTGGGAGCCAAAGATCATGGCTCGGTACTTTCGAAAATGAGGCGCAGCGACCAATCGCACCCTTTGGCTCAGTGAGTGCCGTTACGTGGCGAAAAAGCCAGAATCCAGGTGCGGCGCAAGGCAGCGCGAGGAAATTGCTGACAGCATTGAGATGATCCTTGCCCTTGTCGCGCCGATCCAGAGCGCGGTACTGTCAAAGAAACCACTGTCGGCGGAACATGTTGCGGAGTTTTTGAAGGTCCTGACACCCTACATTCGCAATGGGATCCATTGGCGGTCTGAAACATCAATCAACTTGTTGGCGCGCACGGTTGGCCTTGCGTGCTTTCGATTGCTTTTCACCTATGTAGCTGACATCGGCGCAGATCAGGTCGAAGCGATGGTCAGTATGATCTCGAGCGATCGCTTTGGGGTTCACCAAAAACTACAGGTGCTTGAACAGCTCGCGCGTCGTCCGTCATGCCATGCCCTAGCTGGTCAGTTCGCACAGCACGTGTCCGAGCAGCAATAGCTGCTGCAGCCGGCAGCACGTTGCGGGATCGCATTCGGGCGCATCTGTCCGGCCTGTCGGCAGATCAGGTTCCGATGCCCTACGGCCAGCTTGCCCGCGCGATGGGGCTTTATCTGCCCGGTTCGATTGCAAAAGTGACGCAGGCGCTGGAGGCGACAATGGTCGAGGACGCCAAGAATGGAGTGCCGTTCCTGGCCTCTCTTGTCGTCAGCAAAATAGCGCACGGCAATGCGGCAAATGGGTTTCTTCAGCAGGCGCGCACGCTGGGCCGGGGACCAGGCTTTGGCGAGAATGACCGGGCCTATTACCGGCGCGAGTTCACCGGCGCGGTTGCCATGCTGAAAGGCCGAGTTAGCTGAAACAGTGGCAAGTCCGGGGTATGTTTTTTGCCAAACCCAAATCCTTGCGATCCTCCGCCAGGCAGAGCGCGGCATGAGCACGGCGTCATTTTGCAAGTCATGACCGCCCAAACATGGGAGTCAGCAACATGAATCCGCCCCCGAAACACAGGATGGCTGCGTGAATTCTACGATTGTGTCCGATCAGGGATCGGGGGATTGCTATCCAAAAATGCCGCCAGCGATGCGATTTCGACGCGGGCGCCATTCGGGTCGTCTGCCTCGGCGGTGGTCTGGATAGAGGCGCCGATTTCAGAGATCGCAGGAAACCCGAACGACGCGCCTGACCCGGCCAGATTGTGACCAAGCGTCGCTACAGTCTCCAGATCCAATACATCAAGTGCCAGCAGCATTTTCACAACGTTTTCGCGGCAGTTCGCCAGATACCGTGGCGACTGCAGCGCAAGCCTCTCGGCAGAGAGAGTGGACCGTATCAGGGCCAGATTGACGTCACCGCCCAATGAAACAACGGTATTGGCCGAATGTTCACGGATAGCCTGCAGCAATACCGCCTGCCGAATGGGTTTGGTCAGAAAGGCAGTGCACCCAGCGGCCAAGCACATTTCCCGGTCGCCTTTCAGAGCCGACGCGGTCAAGGCGATGATCGGGATCTGAGTGCGGCCGTTCAAATCTTCCCATGCGCGGATATTGCGGGTGGCGGCGAGCCCGTCCATCACTGGCATCTGGCGGTCCATCAGGACAAGATCATAGGTCCCGGCCCGAAACATCTCACAAGCCACAGCCCCGTTTTCGGCCACATCAACCGTGTAAGGCGTTCCCTCCAGATAGGCCAAGGTGATTGTGCAATTGTCAGGTGAATCTTCTGTCAGCAGGATGCGCAATGGGGCCAAGGGCAGGTCCGAATTCGCGCCTTCGCTAACAGCCGCCGCCTGGGTTTCACTGGTTTCCACCTCGAAGGGCACGGCAAAACTGAACGTGCTGCCATGGTCGACTTTGCTTTCGACCCAGATACGCCCACCCATCAACTCGACCAAACGCTTGGAGATGGTCAGACCGAGCCCGGAGCCACCAAAGCGTCTTGTGGTGGAACTGTCTGCCTGTGTGAACCGCTCAAACACCCTTGGCAACGTTTCACCCGGAATGCCGATTCCGGTATCCTGCACGGAAAAACGCAGGCCTGTCGGTGATAGCGGATCACCGTCAGGCTCTACCCGCAAAGAAACCCCTCCTGATGCGGTGAATTTGATCGCATTGCCCAAAAGATTCATGATGACCTGACGCAGACGTGTGGGGTCACCGATGACCGTGTTCGGCACGTCGGGCGCAATTTCACACGACAGACCCAGCCCCTTTTCCTGCGCCCGGGCGGCGACCATTTCCATCACGATCTCTGTCTGCTCAAGCAGTTCGAAGCTTGTGCGTTCCAGTTCCAACTGCGACGCCTCGACCTTGGACAGATCAAGGATGTCATTGATCAGGTTCAGCAGATTGTCACCCGCACGGCGGAATATCTGGACGTATTTGTCCTGCTGGGCCGACAGTTTGGTTTGCGCCAACAAGTCGGCAATGCCCATGATGGCATTCATCGGTGTGCGAATCTCATGGCTCATCGAGGCCAGAAAGTCCGATTTGGTCTGACTGGCGCTTTCGGCAACGGCGCGGGCCTCGTTCAATTCCAGTTCTACGCGTTTTTGTTCGGTTACGTCGCGGGCCGCCGCAAACACGCCTTGCAGGGTGCGGTTGCGGTCATAAAAGGTTGTGGCATTGTAAGACACGACCGTCTGTTTCCCATCGCGCGCCCGGGCTGTCAGTTCGTAGTCGGTCACGGATTTCTGGCTCAGCACCAGTTTGATGCCAGCCTCGGCGCGGTCCGGATCAGTAAAGCAATCCTTGAACGGGGCGCCGATCAATTCGTCACGGGTTGATCCGGTCAATGCCTCCATCTGTTTGTTCACATCGGTGATGATGCCGGACGGGTCCGTGGTCATCAGCGCATCAATGTTGGAATCGATCAGGCTGCGGGTGTAGAACTGCTGGTCGCGCAGCTTTTGATCAGATTTCTTCTGCTCCTCCTCAACCACTTTGCGCGCGGTGTTGTCGGTGCCGATCAGCAGATAGCCGATGATCACATCCTGCGCGTCGCGCAGCGCCGTCACCGAGACCACAGCCGGAAAGCGGCTGCCGTCCTTTCGGATGTAGGTCAGTTCATAAATATCCTCGATCCCGCGCGAGGCCTTGAATACCAGCGCCTCAAAGCCCGGCGTGATCGCGGTGGCCAACTCGGCACTCAGCGATTTTGCCCGCACGATCAACTCTTGCGGGTCCGAGATATCCGCGGGCGTGATCTTGTTCATCACCTCTTCCGCCGTATAGCCCAGCATCCGTTCCGCGCCGACGTTGAAAATCTGGATGACGCCCTTGGCATCCGTGGCGATGCTGGAGAAGTTCGCAGAATTGAAGATCGCGCGTTGCAGGGCACCCGCCTTGACCTGATCAGTTTGCGACAACGTGCGTTCAGTATCGACGTAACTGACCGAATAAGCTTTGCCTTCGTCATACAGAGGGATCGAGTTCGATTGTATCCAACGATACGAGCCGTCGCTGGAACGACAGCGGCTTGCGAATGACAAGACGGGCACGCCTTGCGAAATCAGGATAGCAAGGTCGCGCACGGCATCCTGATCGTCGGGATGGACCAGATCCATGAAAGGCCGGTTTATCAGTTCCCCGCGTGTGTAGCCAAGTGTCTGCGCAAAGGCCGGGTTCACGTCGAGCAAAAGACCGTCAAAGCTCCAGATACTCAGCATGTCGCGCGAAAGCCACAATATGCCGTGATCCAGAGTGGAAGGTGTGCCAATTGGCTGGCGGGGCAGGTCTCCTGCGGATTTCGCGGAAGGTAGCAAGCCGGTATTTTCGGGCATCAGGCATCTCCTGCAAGCAGATTGAAGGGGCCGTCTAAGCCGCCGGGCGCCGCGCCGGCGCGGCCTGAAGTGCCGCTGCGAGAGAGGCCTGAAGCTGCACGTCTCCGTATGGTTTTTCGAGGAAATGCGCCCCTTCCAGAACCAGAACCGCCGCAGCGTCCGTTTGTTTTCCGCCACTTGT
>JANMCI010000133.1:0-1699 GCA_031361245.1 Rhodobacterales bacterium | reverse complement strand
TTGGTCAGCTTGTCGCCGCGATACATCGCCTTGCCGCCATGCCCCGAGACCGGCCACGGCGTTCAGGAACGCACCCCCTGCGTTGGTATTCACCTCGATCAGCTTGGGGCTGTCCTCACCTAGATGAAAATCATAGCCCATCAGCGCGCCCGCCGGACCGGGATCAACCTTCGAAATCTCAGGTGCCCAAGCCATGACGGCGTCGCGAAAGGCCGGGATTTGCGCCACTGCCTCGATTGCCGCGACGGTAGTTTGCATGGCCTCCAGTGCCGCGGCTGGCAGAAACACCAGTACGTTGGAAAACAGATGCGGGTGAGTCGCAGCCATCTGACTGAACAGGCCCTGGTTTGCCGAGGCGGCTGGTGTGGCTTCAGGCAAAAATGGGAAAAGGTGGTCACTCCGCCAGCTAGCTCCCACGTCGCAGCATAGCCCATTGTTTTCCCGGCGCAATTGATCTGGGTCAACGTTGCGGGGGCCCGCAAGCCATAGGGTATCCTCATCTGCCGCCACCGGCGCGATGGCGCTTGTTCGACAAGGAGCAGGCGACTGGCCCGTTGTGCGATTGTTTCATGTTCGTCGATCAAGGAGCATTTGCGTTGCCAAACGAAGTCAAGCTGCGCGTTGCCGTCAATGGATATGGCGTCATCGGCAAGCGGGTGGCGGATGCAGTGGCCCGCCAGCCCGACATGCAAATTGTCGGAGTCGCCGATGTCGCGGCCGACTGGCGGATCGCAGTTGCCGTACAACGAGGATTTGCGATATTCTCCGCCAGCGACGGTGCAGCAAGTGCGATGCGGGCGGCAGGGCTGCCGGTAAGAGGCAACTTGGCCGAGATGCTCGCTAGTGCCGATGTGGTGGTCGATGCCACGCCAAAGGCCGTCGCCACGGCCAATATCGCGGCTTACCGATCCGCCGGGCTGAAATTCATCGTGCAGGGTGGCGAGAAACATGCCGCCACCGGGCATTCCTTTGTTGCCGAGGCGTCGTATCTGACTGCGCTCAATCGGCAAAGCACCCGTGTGGTGTCGTGCAACACCACCTCGATCGTGCGCACGCTGACCGCGCTGAAACAGGCGGGGCTTTTGCTGAAAGCCCGCGGCGTATTGCTGCGCCGCGCCACCGACCCGTGGGAAAGCCATCAGGGCGGTATCATGAACACCCTAGTGCCCGAACCGACGATCCCCAGCCATCAGGGCCCCGATGCGCAAAGCGTCGACCCCGATCTCGATCTGGTGACCATGGCGGTCAAAGTGCCCGAAACTCTAAGCCATCTGCACTACTGGAGTGTCACCCTGACCCGGCCTGCGGACCGGGAGGACGTGCTGCGCGCCTTTCGAGCCTCGTCCCGCATCCTGCTGCTGCGCGGCGATGCCGGGTTGGGGGCGCTCAATGCCGTCAAGGAATGGATGCAGGATATCGGTCGTCCGCGCGGCGACCTTTATGAAGTGGCGGTGTGGGAAGGCATGCTAACGGTTCAGGGTGATGAGTTGTTCCATGCCTATATGGTCGACAATCAGGCCATCGTCGTGCCGGAAACCATTGACGCGATCCGCGCGATCTGCGGGCTGCAAGCCGACCCGGCGACGTCAATCCGCATGACCGACGCGGCGCTGGGGATCGGTGGCTTGCAACCCCGAGGTGGCCCGGTTTGACCGCCGTTTCGTCCCGAACGATACCCGGCAGCACCAACCCCGTCCGC
>JANMCI010000220.1:0-4411 GCA_031361245.1 Rhodobacterales bacterium | reverse complement strand
GCCGCCTACCGCCTCGGCAGCGTCGTGCCGGTGTCCACCCCGGGCTGGGGCACCGATCTTCAGGTGAACTGGAAGTCCGTCCGCGATGTCGACAACGAAGGCTACCACGTCGCCATGGCTCATCCCGGCCTGCAGGATCTTTATGGCCGCACCTACCGGGATTTCACGCTGGCAAATGGCCTGTCGTTTTCCCGCGGCTTCTTTGGCGACACGCCCGGCCGGACCTGGTCGGTGCGCAACTACACCCGCCTCTCCCCCGAGCAGAGCTGGCTTCCCCCCCATCTGCGGACCGCCTGGACCTATTACGGCCTCTTTCCCAACACCGTCTTTGCCCTGACGCCCGAGTCGGTCCAGTTCTATCACGAGATCCCCCTCACCCCCGGCCTGACCCGCACCACCGGGCGGCTTTACCGCCACGCCCACGAGGACCGCGCCACCCGCGTCGCCCGCTATCTGGCCTACCGCATCGACCGCGCCACCTCGGACGAGGACCAGCAGCTGTCGATCTGGTCAAACGAATCGATGCTGTCATCGGCCTTTGAAGGCTTCCATCTGTCCGATCTGGAGTACGGTGTGCGTCGTCATCATGACCGGTTGCGCGACCTCTTGCCTGTGCTGACCCTCGAAAGTCCCCCCCCGGACGCAGAAATCGCAGCTCTAAACCAAGAAATGCTTGGAAAAATCCCCAAGGCGCGCGACATTTGATCAAACATGCATCCGAACGGATGCACCAACGCGGAGGAACCGACCGATGATACTGACCCGGCGCACGACCCTCACCGGACTTGGCGCGGCCCTTGCCATGCCATTCGTCCGACCGTCCTATGCCGCTTCCGGCAGCGTGAACATCTACAACTGGTCCGAATACATCGGCGAGACCACCATCGCCGATTTCGAGGCCGCGACTGGCCTCACCGCCGTCTATGACCTTTATGCCAGTGCCGAGGAGGCGCAGGCCAAGATGCTGGCAGGCTCGTCGGGTTATGACGTCGTGCTGCATTCCGGCGTCGGCCTGCCGCGCTTCATCGCGGCCGGGGTTTATCAGAAGCTTGACCGCAGCAAGCTGCCGGGCTGGGCCAATCTGGACCCCAACATCCTGAAGATCGTCGAAGGCTTCGACCCCGGCAACCTGTACGGCGTGCCCTATATGTGGGGATCGGTCGGCATGACCTACAATGTCGACATGATCCGCGAACGCTTGCCGGATGTCGACCTGAACACGCTCGACGCGGTCTTTGACCCTGCAAACGCCGCCAAACTTGCCGATTGCGGCATCTCGCTGCTCGACAGCCCCGACGACATCGGCTTCATGGTGATGAGCTGGCTTGGCATCGACCCCTCGACCGCCGGACCCGCCGAATATGCCCGCATGGTCGAGGCGTTCAAACCGATCCGGCAATATGTCGTGGCCTTCGACAATTCCAACTACCTGTCCTCGCTGCCCAACAAGGAGCTCTGTGTCGCCAATTCATGGTCCGGCGACTACGGGGTCGCCAAGGTCCGCGCCGAAGAGGCCGGGATCGAGCTGAACCTCGAATATTATGTGCCCAAGACCGGCGCGCCAGCGTGGTTCGACGTCTGGACCGTCCCGGTCGATGCCCCGAATGCCGAGCACGCCTATCTGTTCCTCGACTTCATGCTGCAACCCGATGTCATCGCCAAATGCACCAACTACACCGGCTATGCCAATGCCAACGCAGCCGCAACGCCGCTGGTGGACCCCGCCGTCTCCTCGAACCCCGCCATCTATCCCGATGCCGAGACGCTGAGCCGGATGTACACTCCCAAACCGCAAAGCGAAGAGCAGGAACGTGAAATGACCCGCGCCTGGGCCGAGATCAAGGCAGGCTGACCCTTGCCAGACAGCCTTGGCCCGCAACCTCTGATCCGCATCGAGAAAGTGTCGAAGGCTTTCGGCACCTTTCAGGCGGTCCAGGACGTCAGCCTGACCATCGACAAGGGCGAGATCTTTGCCCTTCTCGGTGGCTCGGGTTGCGGCAAGACCACGCTTCTGCGGATGCTGGCCGGGTTTGAAGAGCCGACCTCGGGCCGCATCTTCATCGACGGGCAGGACATGGGTGGCGTGCCGCCGTGGGAACGCCCGGTGCACATGATGTTCCAAAGCTATGCGCTCTTTCCCCACATGACCGTCGAAAAGAACGTGGGCTACGGGCTGAAGCACGAACCGATGACCTCGGCCCAGCGTCAGGACCGGGTGCGCGAGATGCTGGACCTTGTGCAACTGACCCAATTTGCCACCCGCAAGCCGCATCAGATTTCCGGCGGCCAGCGCCAGCGCGTGGCCCTTGCCCGCGCCCTTGCGCGCCAGCCGAAACTGCTGCTGCTGGACGAGCCGCTTGCGGCGCTGGACAAGAAGCTGCGCGAGCGCACCCAGTTTGAACTGATGTCCATTCAGGAACGCACCGGCGTCACCTTCATCGTCGTCACCCATGATCAGGAAGAGGCGATGACCCTCGCCGACCGCATCGCCGTGATGGACAAGGGCGAGGTCAGGCAGGTCGGCGCGCCCGGCGATGTCTACGAGTTTCCCAACAGCCGTTTCGTGGCGGGCTTCATCGGCTCGATCACCGCGTTTGACGGCAGCGTCACCGCGATTGATGGCGATACGACCCTTCTGGCCGTTCCGGCACTGGGCGGTCAGGTGCGGGCCCGCACCGTCCCCGGTCTGACGCAGGGCCAGTCTGTGACCCTCGCCATCCGCCCCGAAAAGCTGATCATCACCCGCACCGCCCAAACTGGCCCCAATGTGTTCGAGGGCGAGGTCAAGGATCTGGCCTATTTCGGCAAGGACAGCCTCTACCGCATCAGCGTGCCCTCAGGCGCGCTGATCTCCGTTCATGCCGTGAACGCTCACCGCGCCGTCAGCGGCGAGCGGGTGGCCGACTGGTATGACAAGGTCTGGCTCAGTTTCGAGCCGTCCTCCGCCATCATCCTGACGGATTGACCATGCGCCAGCCCAGCCGCCTTTCCCTTTGGTTCAATCGGCGCGGCTGGTCCGACATCGTGATCGCGGCCCCCTATCTGTGGCTGCTGATCTTCTTTCTCATCCCCTTCCTGATCGTGGTGGGGATGAGCTTTGCCACCCGCACCCCCACCGCCCCGCCCTTTGGCTTTGGCGGCGAAAACCCGATCCTGAATTTCGAAGGCTATGTCCGGCTCTTTACCGATGACCTCTATATCCGCGGCTTTCTGACCTCGCTGTGGACGGCGGGGGTGTCGATGATCCTCTGTCTGCTGATCGGCTATCCGATGGCGCTGGGCCTGACCCGCATCGACGCGTCATGGCGCAACATCCTCTTGATGCTGGTGATCCTGCCGTTCTGGACCTCGTTTCTCTTGCGGGTCTATGCGTGGATGGGGCTGATGGGCAAGAATTCGTGGTTCAACAACCTGTTGACCGAAGCGTGGAACTTCCTTGTGCCGCAGTCTTGGGCGGTTGCCGACATCCCGATGATGCACAGCAATTTCGCCGTGGTGCTGGTCATGGTCTATACCTACCTGCCCTTCATGATCCTGCCGCTCTACGCCAATCTGGAACGGCTGGACCCGACGCTGGACGAGGCCGCGATGGACCTTGGCACCAAGCCCCTTGGCGTGTTCTGGGACGTGACCCTGCCGCAAAGCGTGCCGGGCATCATCGCGGGGGGCATGCTGGTGTTCATCCCTGCGGCGGGCGAACTTGTGATCCCGACGCTGGTGGGCGACGCGGCCTCACCCATGATCGGACGGGTGATTTCGGATGAATTCAGCTCGGCCCGCGATTGGCCCATGGCATCGGCGGTGGCGGTGGCACTTCTGGTGCTGATGGTCGGGCCGATGATGATCTATTCGCATTTTCAGGCGCGGGCGCAGGGCAAGACATGAGGCACCGTCCAACCTTTCTGATCACCGTTCTTTGCTTCGGCTTTGCGTTCTTCTACGTGCCGATTCTGTCGATGATCGTGTTTTCCTTCAACAATTCGCGGCTGGCGACCGTCTGGGGCGGCTTTTCGACCAAATGGTACGGGGCCCTTCTTCACAACCCGCAGGTTGGCCGCGCCCTTCTTTTGTCGCTGGAAGTGGCTCTTGTCTCCGCGACCATCGCCACGATCCTTGGAACGATGTCCGGCATCGCCCTTGCCCGGTTTCAGCGCTTTCGCGGTCGTACCCTGTTTTCGGGCCTTGTCACCGCGCCCCTGATCATGCCCGAGGTGATCACCGGCATTTCGTCGCTGATCTTCTTCATCCTCATGGCGCAGGTGGTGGGCTGGCCCGCGTCGCGCGGGTTTACCACGGTGACGCTGGCCCATATCACCTTTTCGATGGTGTTCGTGACGACCATCGTGCAGTCGCGGATGCTGTCGGCGGACCGCGCGATCGAAGAGGCGGCGATGGACCTTGGCTCGCGGCC
>JANMCI010000128.1:0-3092 GCA_031361245.1 Rhodobacterales bacterium | reverse complement strand
GCCAACCAGAACGCCTGGATCGACGCCATGAAGAAGGTGCTGGCCGAAGACGCGAAATACGCGGGCGTCAAGCTGGTCGATGTCGTCTATGGCGACGATCAGGCCGAGGTCAGCTATAACCGCGCGCTGGCACTGGTGGACAAGTATCCGAACCTTGAAGTGATCATGGCACCCACCACCGTCGGCATCCAGGCCGCGGCCAAGGCGATGCAGGACGAAAACCTGTGCGGCAAGATCGGGGTTTCGGGTCTGGGCCTGCCCTCGGAAATGGTCAGCTACACCATGAATGGCTGCGCCCCGCAGTTCGCGCTGTGGGACTTCCGCGATCTGGGCTATCTGACCTACTACGCCGCCTATGGTCTGGCGACCGGTCAGATCAAGGGCGAGATCGGCGAGACCTTTACCGCCGGCCGCATGGGTGACTTTACCATCGAGGCCGATCCCGGCCGCGCCAATGCCAAGCGCGTCCTGATGGGGCCGTTCACGGTCTACAACAAGGACAATGTCGAAGCCGCTTCGAAGTGATCCTTCGGGCAGGGCCGGCGTGTTCCGGCCCTGCCCCCACACTCGGATTTAGCCATGATAGAGCCTGTTTTGGCCCTGCGGTCCGTCTCGAAATCCTTCGGGATGACGGCGGCGCTGGACGACATGACGCTGGAACTGTTCCCCGGAGAGGTTCACGCCATCGTGGGCGAGAACGGTGCCGGCAAAAGCACGATGATCAAGATCATGACCGGGGTGCACCAGCCCACAACCGGACGGATCGAGATTGACGGGCAACCCGTGGTCATTCCCGGCACCAAGGCGGCCCGTCTGCGCGGGGTTGCCGCGATCTATCAGGAACCGATGGTCTTTCCCGATCTGGATGTGACCGAGAATATCTTCATCTCTGCCACCGAAGGGCTTTTGCTGAACCGTGCCAAGATGCGGCGCGAGGCGCTGGCGCTGGTTGGTCGCATCGGCATGACGATGGACGTGGACCGGGTCGCGTCAGGTCTGACGCTGGCCGAGCAGCAGGCGGTCGAGATTGCCCGAGCGCTGAGCCAGGATGTGCGGGTGCTGATCATGGACGAGCCGACGGCGAGCCTGTCGGCGCATGAGGCGGCAGAGCTGCGCCGGATCGCGCGGACGTTGGCCGAGGCGGGCGTGTCGGTCGTCTATATCTCGCACCGGCTGGAGGAGGTCTTTCAGGTGGCAGACCGCGTTTCGGTGATAAGGGACGGCAAACACATCTCTACACGGCCGATTGGAGAGACAAATCCACAGAAAATGATTGCCGAAATGGTCGGGCGCGAGGTCGGCAACTACTTTACGAAGATGACGTCGACGGCGCAGGACGAGGTGCTGCTGAAGGTCGAGGGGCTGGGAGTGGCCGGGGTGTTCGACGGCGTGTCCTTTGACCTCAGGCGCGGCGAAGTGCTGGCGATGGCCGGGCTGATCGGGGCACGGCGCACTGATGTGGCGCTGGCGCTGTTCGGCATCCACAGGGCGACCGCGGGCACGGTGACCTATAAGGGCAAGCCGCTTGCCATCTCCTCACCGCGCGATGCGATTGCGGCGGGGATTGCCTATGTCTCGGAGGATCGGCGCAAGCTGGGACTGGCGATGGCGCTACCGATAAGGTGGAATGTGTCTCTGGCAACGCTGAAACGCTATCTTTCGCCGATGGGTCTGATTGATGTGGCGGCCGAGACGGACACGGCGCTGGCGTTCCGCAAACGGCTGAACATCCGCACACCGGACGTCGAAATGTCGGTGGGGATGCTGTCGGGCGGCAATCAGCAAAAAGTGATGCTGGCCAAATGGCTGAACATGCAGCCTGACCTTCTGATCGTGGACGAGCCGACGCGCGGCATCGACGTGGGCTCAAAGGCCGAGGTCCATGACCTGATCCGCGCCTTTGCCGCAGCGGGCGGGGCGGTGCTGGTGGTGTCGTCGGACCTGCCGGAAGTGCTTGCCATGGGCGACCGGATTCTGGTGATGCGCGAGGGGCGGCAGATGGCCGTCCTGACCAATGCCGAGGCCACGCAGGAGAGCATCATGGCGCTGGCGACCGGACAAAAGGGGGCGGCGTGATGTTGCAGCGTATCTCGCCTCAGACGCTGCGCATCCTGGCCCTGCTGGCGGTGATGGTGCTGGTTGTGGCGTTCTTCACCTCACAGATCGACGGGTTTCTGAACGGGCGGCTTTTCAATCGCATCTCGTCCTCGGTTGCGATCATGGCGCTGATCGCCACGGGGCAGACTTTGGTGATCCTGACGCGGAACATTGACCTGTCAGTAGGCTCTGTTGTTGGTTTTGTGGCCTTTGCGACGGGGTCGCTGATCTCGAACAATCCGGAGATGAACCCGTTTCTGCTGGCAGCCTATGCCGCATTGGTCGGGGCCGGATTCGGGCTGATCAACGGGGTGCTGGTGGCCTATGTGAAGGTGCCGTCGATCATCGTGACGCTGGCGACGATGGCGCTTTATCGCTCGGTTCTGGTCGAATACACCGATGGCAAGTCGATCACGACCGACAATCTGCCGGGCTGGCTGACCAATCTGCCCAATCAGGTGGTGTTTGCGCTGGGGCAGATGGAGTTTCGCGCCGGGTTCTGCGCCTCGGTTCTGGTGGTGCTGGTGGCGCATCTCAGCATGACACGGCTGCGGGCGGCGCGGCAGCTTTACGCCGTGGGGTCAAACCCGGAAGCGGCGGACATGGCGGGGATTGATGCGGCGCGGGTCGTGCTGGTGGCCTTTGTGCTGTCAGGGCTGATGGCGGGGCTGGCGGGGTTCATGTTCCTGGCCCGCTTTGGCAACATCACCGTGGTGGCGGGGCTGGGGTTCGAGCTGAAATCGGTCGCCTCGGCCGTGGTTGGCGGCGTCAACATCTTTGGCGGGTCGGGCTCGGTCATCGGGGCGTTTCTGGGGGCCATTCTGGTGGACCTCTTGGAAACCGGGCTGGTGCGCTGGGCCGTGGTCAGCGAGTTCTGGCGCGAGGCGGTGCTGGGAACGCTGATCCTGGCGGCGGTGGCGACTGATACGGTGCTGAGCCGCAGACTGGCGGCGGCCCGGGCGGCGCGGGCGCAAAAAGAGGCTCTACGCACGAGG
>JANMCI010000123.1:0-13066 GCA_031361245.1 Rhodobacterales bacterium | reverse complement strand
GGCGGGGCGGTCTTTGAAAAGGTCGGTGTCAACTGGTCACAGGTTCACGGGACGCTGGGCGACAAGGCCCGGTCCGCGATGACGGCGCGCGGCGTGCCGGGGATGGAGGCCGATGGGCGCTTCTGGGCCTCGGGCATTTCGCTGGTGGCGCATATGGCCAATCCGCATTGTCCGGCCGTGCACATGAACACAAGGATGTTCTGGACCCCGGGGGCGGCGTGGTTCGGTGGCGGGGCGGATCTGAACCCCTGCATCGAATACCCCGAGGACACCGCCCATTTTCACGCCCAGATGCAGGCCGCCTGCGACGCCCATGACCCTGACTACTACGCCCGCTTCAAGGCCTGGGCCGACACCTATTTCTTCATCCCGCACCGGGGCCGGGCGCGCGGGGTGGGCGGGATCTTTTACGACGACCTCGCCACCGGCGACTGGGAGGCGGACTTTGCCTTTACCCAAGACGTCGGCCGCGCCTTTTTGCCGGCCTTTCTGCCCCTGACCCGGCGCCGCCTGCCCATGCCGTGGACCGAGGCTGACCGTGAGGTTCAGCTGATCCATCGCGGGCTTTATGCCGAGTACAACCTTGTCTATGATCGCGGCACCAAGTTCGGGCTGGAAAGCGGGCATGATCCGGCAGCCGTGCTGATGTCTCTACCTCCGGTGGCCAAATGGATCTGAAAACTTTCGTCAAAGCCGAACTGCCCGCCTTTCTGCAGGCGCTGCAATTCCTGACCCGCCTGCGTCTGGCCCATCTGAGTGTGGACGTCGACGCCGACTTCACCCCCGAGGCACAGGCGGCGAGCCCGCGCTGGTATCCTGCGGTCGGCGTGGTGATCGGGCTGATCTGTGGAGTAATCTATTGGGGAGCCGCGGTGCTTTTCCCGCCGGTCGTGGCGGTGCTGATCTCGACCGCGGCCGGGCTGATCGTGACGGGTGCGCTGCATGAGGACGGCTTTGCCGATGCCTGCGACGGTCTGGGCGGGGTGCGCCCGCGTGAGCGGGTGCTGGAGATCATGCGCGACAGCCGCATCGGCACTTATGGCGTGCTGGGGCTGGGCCTGATGCTGGCCACCAAGGTCGCCGCCCTTGCCACGCTGCCGGTGCTGGTCCTGCCCTTCGTGCTGATCGCGGGCCATGCCGCCAGCCGCGCCTCGGTGCTGTGGGTGATGGCCTCGTCCGAATATGTGCGCGAGCAGGGGGCGGCGACCGGGGTCGCGGGCGGGCTTGATCAACGCGCCATGGTCACCGGGCTTGGCACGGCGGCGCTGACAATGCTGCCCGTGCTGTGCGTGCTGCCCGTCCTGTCGGTGATCCTTGGTCTGGCCGGTCTGACAGCGGGCCACTTCGCCATGCGCCACCGCTATGAGGCGCGCCTTGGCGGCTATACCGGCGACTGTCTGGGAGCGGTGCAGCAATGCAGCGAGGTCGGGTTCTATCTGGGGCTGTTGGTGATGGTCGCCTGACGTCCTTTCACGAATCGCCCAAAGCAATTCGTGACGCGCCCGCTTTCTCGGACTTGCGCCGCGCCATCAGGCGGGACGGTTCCTCGTCAACCCGGGGGCGGGCCGCCGTCGGCACGGGACGACGGTTGATCCGTCCCGGCGCGGATTTTCAACGGGCCACTAGAGCTTGTCTGGTTTACTCGGAAACATCCTCATCGAAAAACGCGTTCGAGCCTTGGCGAGAGGCAGCGGTTTTCGATTCCGTCTGAACCAGACACGCTTTAGTGGCTGTGGCGCACCGTCTCGATCATCAGGGCCACATTCTCCGGGTCGGCATCCGGCGTGATGCCGTGACCAAGGTTGAAGATATGCGGCCCCTTGGCAAAGGCGCGCACGACGTGCCGTGTCGCCTCGACCAGCGCGGCACCGCCTGTCACCATGTGGCGCGGATCAAGGTTGCCCTGCACGCAGCCGTCCTTTTGGACATTGGCCGCCGCCCATTCCGGGCTGACCGAATTGTCCAGTGCCACACAGTCCGCCCCGGTCGCGCGGGCAAAGCCGACATAGCCCGCCCCCGCCTCACGCGGGAAAGCAATGACTGGCAGGCCGGGGTGGCGGGCCTTGAGGGCGGCTATGATGCGGGCGGCGGGCTTCACGGCAAAGTCGGTGAAATCGGCGCCTTTCAGCGAGCCGGCCCAGCTGTCGAACAGCTTCACCACCTCGGCCCCGGCCTGAACCTGCATCGAGAGGTATTCGATCGTCGCCTCGGTTATCCGGTCGATCAGCGCGGCAAAAGCCACCCGGTCGGCGGACTTGAGCGCATGGGCCGGGGCCTGATCCGGTGTCCCGCGCCCGGCGATCATATAGGTGGCGACGGTCCACGGTGCCCCGGCAAAGCCGATCAGCGTGGTCTCGGCGGGCAATTCGCGCGACAGGATGCGGACGGTTTCATAAACCGGGGCCAGATGGTCGTGGACCCCATCGGCGGGCTTTAGCGCCTGAACGCCGGCCATCGTGGTGATGGTCGACAGCCGCGGCCCCTCGCCGGTTTCAAACCATAGATCGGCGCCAAGGGCCTGCGGCAACAACAGGATATCGGCAAACAGGATCGCCGCGTCAAAGCCGAACCGCCGGATCGGCTGCAATGTCACCTCGGCGGCAAGCTCGGGGTTGTAGCACAGCTTGAGGAAATCGCCCGCCTGCGCCCGGGTCGCGCGGTATTCCGGCAGATAGCGGCCCGCCTGCCGCATCATCCAGATCGGCGGAGTGGGCAGCGTTTCGCCGGCAAGGGCGCGGAGGATCAGTTTGCTCATGGATGGACTCCCTGGCCGCTGCCTTGCCTGCCTGCGACGGCTTGTCAAGCAGGGCGCGCCTTGTCACGCCAATCGGTCGCGGGTAAGCCTGCCGCATGACCCAGATGCTCCCCTCCCCCGCCCACCCAATGAAGATCGGCACCCGAGGCTCCCCCCTCGCCCTTGCGCAGGCGCAGGAGACGCGCGCGCGGCTGATGGCGGCGCATGGGCTGGCGGCAGAGGCGTTCGAGATCGTGGTGATCAAGGTCACCGGCGACATGGTGCAGGACCGCGCCCTCAGCGCCATCGGCGGCAAGGGCCTGTTCACCCGCGAAATCGAGGAGGCGCTGGCGGCAGGCAGCATCGACATCGCCGTTCACTCGATGAAGGACATGCCGGTGGATCAGCCCGCGGGGCTGGTGATCGACTGCTATCTGCCGCGCGAGGATGTGCGGGATGCGTTCGTCTCGCCGCTGGCCGCCTCGCTCATGGATCTGGCCCCCGGCGCGATTGTCGGCTCCTCCAGCCTGCGGCGGCGGGCGCAGGTGCTGTTGCGCCGCCCCGATCTGAAGCTGATCGAGTTTCGCGGCAATGTGCAGACACGGATGCGCAAGCTGGACGAGGGCGTGGCGGCGGCGACCTTTCTGGCCATGGCGGGGCTGAACCGGCTGCATCTGGCGGTGGCGCAACGCCCGGTGGAGCCGGAGGATATGCTGCCGGCCGTGGCCCAAGGGGCCATCGGGGTCGAACGGCGGGCGGCGGATGACCGGGTGGCGGCCTTGCTGGCGGCAATCCACGACCATGACACCGGCTTGCGGCTGGCGGCTGAACGCGCCTTTCTCGCCCGGCTGGACGGCTCCTGCCAGACCCCGATTGCCGGGCTGGCGGTGCTGGACAAGGCCGGATTGTGGCTGCGCGGCGAGATCCTGCGCCCCGACGGCTCCGAGGCTGTCAGCGGCGGGATGCGCGGGGGGCATGGCGATGGCGCGGCGTTGGGCCGGGCCTTGGCCGATGAGCTTCTGGGCCGCGCCGGACCGGGGTTCTTTGCGTAGGGTGTGCTTCAGTGCACCTTCCTCCGGTCCGCCCAGACCAGCAGGGTGGCCCCGACCATCGTGACCCCCGCCGCCAATATACCGGCCATCAGATAGCCCGACAGCGCCGTGCCAAGGGCAAAGGCGGCGGCGGCCATCACGTCGCCCGCCACTTTCATCAGCGCCATCAGCGCGGCTCCGGTGCCGGGGCGGTGGCCAAGGGCGTCCTGCAGATAGGCGATGGGCAGGGTCAGCGTGATCGCCCCGCCCACCGCGCCGGGGATCAGGCACAGCCACAGCGCCGGACTGCCCGCCAACAGCGGTATCCCCACAAGCTGAAGCGTGTAGATCGCCGTCCCGATCAGGATCAGCCGCGTCCGGTCGAACCGCGGCATTATCCACGGCAGCGCCAGCATGAAGGGCACCTCAAGCCCCGCGACCAGTCCGGCATAAAGGGCGGCGGTGCTGGCCCCCGCCGTGCCACCCGCATCGGTCAGCACCAGCCCCATGATCGCCCAATAGGCCGTGCCCCCCGCCGACACGGCGCCAAGCGCAAGGATCCGCAAGCCCAGCGCCGGATCGGCCAATTCCGCCAGCGCCTGCCGCAGGCTGAGGCCCGAGGGCTGATCGCTCCACGCCGATGTTGCGGGCCGGGGCCAGGCCCAGCCGGTCAGCCCCAGCATCGCGACAGCCAGCGCCAGTGCCACGGGGTAAATGCCCAGAACGCTGGCCCCATGGTCAAAGGCCAGTGACCAGAGCGGAAGCACCAGAACAAAGGACAGCGCGAACAGGGCGCGGATCGTGGACATGATGCCATCGCGGGTGGCAGGGTCATGGGCGCCTGCGGCAAGACGGGCCTGCGCGAAGAGCTGGCCGAACAGCGTGCTCAGCGGCAGGATCAGCGCATGGGCCAGCACAAAGGCGGCAGGACCCGGAGCGACGGTCATCAGCGCGGTTCCCGCGACCATCAGCCCGCAGGCCCACAGCGCGATGCTGCGGCGGTTGGCGGTCTGGTCGGCCCTTATGCCCGCCGCCAGCGCCGCCGTCACCGACACAAGGGTCGAGACGACCATGACCGCCGCATAGCCCCGGTCGCCCAAGCCGAACTGCCGCACCGCCAGCACCGAAAGATAGGGGCCAAGCGAGCAGGCAAAGGCGCCCTGCAGCATCATCAGGCCAGCCGCCAGCCGCAGATCGCCGTCGCGCAGGATCAGGGCAAAGGCCGAGGCTTTGCTCATGCGTCGGCCGGAAACCAGTGGTACCGGTCGGCGAGGTAAAGGCACAGCGCCCCGCCAAGCGCCACGGCGACGCCGATCAGGGCGACGGTCTGGAACCCGCCCAGCGCGGTGCCGAGGGCAAAGACCCCGGCGGTCAGCACATCGACCACCAGCTTTTGCAGCGCCAGCAGCGCCGCCGCCGTGCCGGGACGGCCCACGACAAGGTCCTGATAATAGGAGATCGGCAGCGTCAGGATCATCGCCCCACCCGCACCGCACAACAGCGGCAGCGCCCAGATCAGCGGCGTGTCACAGAGGAGCGGCAGCAGCGCCAGATGCGTGGCATAGACCAAAGCCGCCAGTGCCAGGGCGTTGGACCGCTTCATCTGCCGGGTCAGGCGCGGCAGGATCAGCATGAAGGGCACCTCCCACCCGGCGACCATGCCGATGTAAAGCGCCACATCCCCCGCTCCCCGTATCGGCGAGACCTCGAAGATCAGCGAGACAAGGACGAAGAACACCGAGCCCGACACCGCCAGCGCGCCGATGAAGAACAGGCGCGACAGGATGTGAAGATGGGCGATGTCACGGAAGCTTTGCGCGAGGCTGAGCCCCGAGCGGGTGTCGGTCCAAGTCGTCTGCCCGTCCCTGGGCCAGCCCAGCAGAACGGCCAGCGACATGCCCACACTCGCCGCCCCGCCGCTGATATAGACCGTCATCTCCGAGGCCCCGGTGGCAAAGGCAAAGGTCCAGAACATCAGCATCGCCAGAAAGCCGATCGACAGCAGCGACCGGATCGCCCCCAGCACCGTTTCGCGTCCCGGCCCTTCTTCGGGGCTGGCCAGCCGGGCGAGGGTGAAAAGCTGGCCGTAGATGCTCCACGCCATCGGCAACAGGATGCCCTGCCCGATCCAGAAGGTCAGCGGACCGGGGCGCAGCAGGATCATCGCGATCCCGGCGGTCGAGCACAGGCAGGTGATCACCGCCAGCCGTCGGCGGTGGCCGCGCTGGTCGGAAAAGACGCCGAACATCACCGATGTGGTGACGGCTGCCACCGAGGCCAGCACCAGCATGAGCGAAAACGCCTGCTCGCTGAGGCCGATACGCTCGATCGCGATCAGGGATTGATAGGGATAGACCGAGGCGTTGTGCAGACCGAGAAGCGCCATGACCAGCGAGATCAGGCGCAGCGTCGGATGGCGCAGGATGAGGGTGAAGGCGCGCAAAGGGGGGGCTTTCAAGCTACGGCGGTATCGCTAGCGGTCCGGGCGGGGGAAGTCCAGAACGGCCGGGACCGTCGCGGGCGAATTTCACCGTCCGGTCCGGTTGAGAGGGCTGATCCAGCGGAGCGGCGTTCCGCCGCGTTTTTCTTTTCTCGCCTCTGGCGCAAGCGCCAACCGGCTCGGTGCCGGCGGGTGGCGTGCGGTTTTGTCCGGGACAGATCGCGATCTGGCGGAATGATTTGCGCCATGGGGTGGTCTGCCGCATAGTGGCGGCACCCCGGGGGCAGGAACGACTTCGCGCGCGTCGGCGCGTCAGTGCGACGACTGCGGCGCATCGCCCGCAGGGTCACAGGGAAGGGCAAGAAACCATGGTTGCCATGATCCATGATGTCGAAGGACGGCGCGATCAGGCCGGGTGGGCCAACCTCGACGATTTCGATCTAGGCCCCGGCGCGGAGGTCGCGCTGCGGCTTGTCATCGACCAGCCGAACTGGTCGCTGTACGGGCTGGACCATGCCCGCGATCTTGCGGTGTTCGTGGACCTGCCCGCCGCCACGGACCTTGCTGATAGCCCATTTGCCTATGCCACCCAGCACCGCCTTGCCCGGCGGGTGCTTGTCATGTCGCTGGCAGAGCTTGAAACCGTGGCGGACCTGGCCCCGCCGGTCGGGCGGGTGATCCTGATCTTCAGCATCGGACGCTGCGGCTCCACCTTGTTGTCGCATGCCCTGAACAACCTGCCGGGTGTCTGGTGCCTGTCAGAGCCGGATGCCTATTCGACCCTGGTCATGCAGAATTACCACTCGCGCCGCCGCTCCGGCTTTCGCCGCGATCAGGTCGTCCGGCTGATCCGCGCCTGCACACGGCTGCAATTCCGGCCGCCGGCGGGCAGGTCCGCCGACGTGTTCGCGGTCAAGTTCCGCAGCCAGGCGCTGTTTCAGGCGGACCTTTACCACGCGGCCTTGCCGGATGCGTCGTTTGTCTTTCTGTACCGGGATGCGCTGGGTTGGGCCAATTCGGTCTATGGCATGTTGCGCCAATACGGCTCTCCCGACCCTTTGACCGGCGCGGACCGCACCCTGGCATGGAGCATTTTCACCGCAGCGGCAGATCCGGCCCGGCTTGGCGCCTTTGTCGACCTTGACGCGCCAGAGGCGCCGCTGGAGCTGGCCCTGGCACCGGCCTGGGCCCTCAACATGGCCGAGTACACGCGGCATCTGCAGGGCGGCGTGCCGTTCTGTGCCTTGCGCTACACCGAATTCAACCGCGACCGGGAAGCGTCCCTGACCCGGATGCTGCGCCATTGCCGATTGCCGACCGGGTCCGTTGCAAAGGCGCTTGCGGCGTTCGAGGCGGATTCGCAGGCCGGGACCCACCTTGCCCGGGACGTGACCACCGAAAGGCTGAGCGTTGAACGGCTGGCGAGGCTCAGGGAAATTCTGGCGCAAGACAAGGATTTCGGCGATCCCGACCGGCGGGTGGCCGACATCTATGCGGGCGGTTGAGCCATGCGCTTGCCGTCTCTAGCGGGCCAGTACCCTGAGGCCGGTCAGCGCCCCGCCTTGCCAGAGATCATCGACCGCAGAGTAGAAATCTTCGAGCCCCGCCACGATTTCGGGACCGTGCAGGGCGATGTTGGCCTCATGCTCGGCCCGCGCGGTCCTGACCCGGTTGGCCGACACCTGTTGCCAGTCGGAGGTCACGTCGCTGATCTCGACGTGGGCAAATCCCGCCGCCTGAAGAAGCGCCCGGTATTCGGCGAAAGTGGGCAGATCGCGGGACTGGACCTTGACGGCCAGACTGTCCGTCTCGGCGGGCGTCAGGGCGCGGGCGCGGGCGAAATCCTCGATATACATGGCGCGACCGGGCTTGAGTGCTGCGCGGCAGGCGGCAAAGAGCTGCGGCTTGTCGGGGATGTGGAGCATGCACAAGAGCGAGATGATCCCGTCAAAGGGTCCGCGGGCCTCGCCGTCCAGAATGTCGCCGCACAGATGGCGCACCCGGCCCGTCAACCCGCAGCGCCGGGTCAGATCGCGCGCCACGGCGTCGAGATCAGCCTGCAACTCCAGCGCCGTCACCGTCACGCCAAGCCGGTCGGCGATATGGCGCGCCGGACCACCGATGCCGGAGCCGATGTCGAGCAGGCTCTCGCCGGGCCTCAGCCCCAGCCGGTCCAGCGCCAGATCGACGGCATCGGTGCCGTCATAGTGATAATGATCAAAGGGGGTCAGGTCCGCGACGCCAAGGCGGTCATGCGGGCCGATCCCAAGCGCGGCCAGATTGTTGTAAATCCGGTGCACATCCGAATAAAGCCGCATGGATTTCATCGGACCACCCCATTCCACCCCGTCGCGCAAGGATTGGCGGTGCGGCAGGCGTATGACAAGGATTTTCGGGTCAGGCCGGGATCACCTTGCCCGGGTTCATCCGGTTGTCGGGGTCCAGCGCCGCCTTGACCGCCCGCATCACGTCCAGCGCCACCGGGTCCTTGCGGCGCGCCATGGTGTTCAGCTTGCTCAGCCCCACGCCGTGTTCGGCGGAAAACGAGCCGCCGAGGTCCTGCACCACATCCTCGACCGCCTCGACCACGGCGTCATGCAGGGCGGGGTCGTCGCGGGTCGGAAAGACCGTGAAATGGACATTGCCGTCGCCAAGGTGGCAGACCGAAAGCGTCTCGCAGCCCATGTCCAGCGCGGGCAGGCGGGCCTCGATCCGGCGATAGAACTCGGGGACAAGGTCAAGCGGCAGGGCAATGTCGGTGTCGATGGCGGGCTGGCGCAGGATGGTGATTTCGGCGGCCAGTTCGCGGCGTTTCCACATGGCGAGGCGCTGGGCCTCGGTCTGGGCGATCTCGGCGTCCAGCACGGCGCCTTCGTCGATCATCTGGGCGAGGGTCGCTTCCAGCAGCGCCACGACGGGGACGGTGCCATCCGGCCCCGGTTCGGCATCGCGCGGGGCGGTGGCGCCGATTTCGACGAGGATATTGGTGTCATAACGGCGGTCAAAGGGCAGGCGGATGTCGGGCCGCCCGTCGGCCAGCCGCTGCATGTAGCTGCCGGGCATGTATTCGAACGCCTCGACCGCCCCGCCCGAGGCTTCCTGCAACCGGTTCAACAGGGTCAGCGCATCGGGCAGCGACCGGGCGGCCAGCGTCGCGGTGGCATAGGCGCGCGGGCGCGGCACCAGCTTCATCACGGCAGCGGTGATCACGCCCAGCGTCCCCTCGGCGCCGATGAACAACTGGCGCAGGTCATAGCCCGAGTTGTTCTTGTGCAGTTCCGACATGAGGTCGAGGATGCGGCCATCCGGCAGCACGACCTCCAGCCCCAGACACAGCGCCCGGGTCGAGCCATAGCGCAGCACGTTGGAGCCGCCGGCATTGGTGCTGAGGACCCCGCCGATCATGGCCGAGCCGCGAGCGCCGAACCACAGCGGAAAGTACAGGTCCTGCGCCTCGGCCGCTTCGTGCAGGCGTTGCAGGACCACGCCCGCCTCGACAATCGCGATGCGGGTGGCGGGGCGAAGCTCGCGGATCAGGGTAAGCCGCTCGACTGACAGCATGAGACCGCCCGTGGTCATGGCACCGCCGACCAGACCGGTGCGGCCCGAAACCGGGACGACGGCGATCTTGTGGCGGGCGGCAATCCGCATCACGGCGGCCACTTCGGCGGTGGAGCCGGGGCGGACGACGACGGCGGGGGACGAGGTGTAATGCGTGGTCCAGTCCGAGGTGTAACGCTCAATATCGGGGCCGGTCAGGACATGGGCGGGACCGAGCAGGTCGCTCAGGTCGGCAATCAGGGTCATTTCGCGCGAGCCTCGTCCAGAAGGGCGATCACCTCGGGGCCGACATCGGCCACGATGCGGGCGACCCCATCGGCATTGGGGTGCAATCCGTCGGGCTGCATCCATTCGGCCAGTGCCTGCGGGTCGCTTTCCGAGGCTTTCAGCGCGGCGAAATGATCGGGGTAATAAAGGTCATGATGCTTGGCCGCGAGGGTGGGATAGATCGCATCGAAGGCGGCCTTGTAATCGGGGCCGTAGTTGTTGAGGGCCCGCAGGCCGACGAGCAGGACCGGCAGGCCACGCGTCTCGGCCGTCGTCAGGATCTTGTCGAGGTTGGCGGCGGCTTGCGCCGGGTCAAGGCCGCGCAACAGGTCGTTGCCGCCAAGGTTGACGATCAGCGCGTCGGTTTCGGGCGTCAGCGACCAGTCGAGCCGCGACAGCCCCCCCGCCGTGGTGTCGCCCGAAACACCGGCGTTCATCACCACCACATCCTGCCCCTGCGCCTGCAGCCATGCCTGCAGTTGCGGCACATAGCCCTCTTCCGGCGGCAGACCGTAGCCCGCCGTCAGACTGTCGCCCAGCGCCACGACCTCGAGCGTTTCGGCCCAGGCCGGGGCGGCAACCGGGGCGGCAAGGCACAGCAGAAACGCGAATGTGACATTGCGGAGGTGCCGGAACGCTCCATATGAAGGGATAGCGGTAACGGGGACGATGTGCATGAGCGATACCATATTGGCGCTGAAGGACGCGCGGCTGACTTTGGCGGGCAATGCGGGGCCTGTCGAGATCCTAAAGGGCATTACACTGGATGTTGAGCGGGGCGAGACCCTGGGTCTGGTCGGGCCGTCGGGGTCGGGGAAATCGTCGCTGCTGATGCTGATGGGTGGGCTTGAGCGGGCGAGCGGCGGCATGGTGACGGCGCTGGGCCACGATCTGACGGCACTGGACGAGGACGGGCTGGCGCGGTTCCGTCGCGGGAACATGGGGGTGGTGTTCCAAAGCTTCCACCTCATTCCCACGATGACGGCGCTGGAAAATGTCGCGGTGCCGCTGGAGCTGGCCGGGGTGCGGGACGCCTATGCGCGGGCCGAGGCGGAATTGCAGGCCGTCGGGCTGGCGTTCAGGGCCGGGCATTACCCCAGCCAGTTGTCGGGGGGCGAGCAGCAGCGGGTGGCGTTGGCGCGGGCGGCGGCACCGCGTCCGGCGATCCTGCTGGCGGATGAGCCGACGGGGAACCTTGATGCGGCCAACGGGGCGGCGATCATGGAATTGCTGTTCGCGCTGCGCGACCGGCACGGATCGACGCTGATCATGGTGACCCATGCGCCGGAACTGGCGACGCGCTGTGACCGGGTGGTGCGGCTGGCGGACGGGCGCGTGGTTTGACCGGACGGACCGGGGGTTTCACACCCCCGGACCCCCGTGGGATATTTAGGGACAGATAATGGGACTGGGCATGGGTTTGGCTTGGACACTGGCGCGGCGCGAGTTGCGGGGCGGCTTGCGCGGGTTCTGGGTGTTGCTGTTGTGTCTGGCGCTGGGGGTCGCGGCGATTACCGGGGTCGGCATGGTCCGCTCGGCCATCGAGGCGGGGCTCAGCAATCAGGGCACGATCCTTTTGGGGGGCGACGCCGAACTGACGCTGACCTACCGTTTTGCCACGCCGCAAGAGCGGGCATGGATGGAGGGGCAGGCGGCGCGGCTGTCGGAAGTGGTGGATTTCCGCTCGATGGCGGTGGCGGGGGAGGATCGCTCGCTGGTGCAGGTCAAGGCGGTGGACGGGGCCTATCCGCTGACCGGCGAGCCCATTCTGGCGGCGGGGACGCTGCCCGAGGCGCTGGCAACGGTGGACGGCGTGCCGGGCGGGGTGATGGAGAAGGTGCTGGCCGACCGGCTGGGGCTGGCGGTGGGCGGGCGGTTCAAGCTGGGCCTGCAGGAGTTCCGGCTGGGGGCGGTATTGCTCAGGGAAAGCGACAGTGCGACGGGCGGCTTTGCGCTGGGGCCGCGGGTGATTGTGCGCACCGCGGATCTGGCGCAATCGGGGCTGATCGCCCCCGGGACGATCTATGAGACGCATTACCGGATGGTGCTGGCCCCCGGCGCCGATCTGGAGACGCTGAAGCTAGCGGCGGAAGAGCGGTTCAAGGATGGCGGGTTGCAATGGCGCGACAGCCGCCGCGCCAGTCCCGGGGTCGAGCGGTTTGTCGAGCGGATCGGGTCGTTCCTGATCCTTGTCGGTCTGGCCGGGCTTGCCGTGGGCGGGGTCGGGGTGGCCTCGGCCGTCCGCGCCTATCTTGACGGCAAGGTGGCGACGATTGCGACGCTGAAGGTTCTGGGGGCCGAGGGCGGCCTGGTGTTCCGGATCTATCTTTTGCAGATCGGGGCGCTGGCGGGGGTCGGGATATTGGCCGGGCTGGTGCTGGGGGCGGGGGTGCCGCTGCTTGCCGCGCCGCTGATCACGGCGAGCCTGCCCTTTCCGGCGGAATTCGCGCTTTACCCCAAGCCGCTGATCGAGGCGGCGTTTTATGGCGTGGTGACGGCGCTGTTGTTCTCGGTCTGGCCTTTGGCGCAGGCGCAGCGGAAGCGGGCGGCGGCGCTGTATCGTGGGGCGGCGGCGCGGGTCTGGCCGGGGACGGGGCATGTCCTGACGATCGTCTTGCTCGCGGTGCTGCTGGTCGGCGGGGCGGTGTGGTTCTCGGGGACGTGGAAGCTGTCGCTGGGGACCACCGGAGGGGTCGCGGTGGCGCTGGTGGTGTTGGGGCTGGCGGCGCTGGGGATGCAATGGCTGGCGCGGCGGGTGGCGCGCAGCGGCTGGTTGCGCGGGCGGGTCGGCTGGCGCATGGCGCTGGCGGCGATCGGCGGCCCGCGGGCCGAGACCATGCCGGTCATTCTGGCGCTGGGACTTGGTCTGTCGGTGCTGGCGACGGTGGGGCAGATCGACAGCAATCTGCGCGCGGCGAGTGCGCGCGATCTGCCGGCGCGGGCGCCCTCGTTCTTTTTCATGGACATTCAGGATGACCAGCTGCCGGGCTATCTGGCCCGGCTGAAGGGCGACAAGGCCGTCACCAAGGTGCA
>JANMCI010000066.1:0-23164 GCA_031361245.1 Rhodobacterales bacterium | reverse complement strand
GAAGCTTTCGGCGAAGGCGCGGTCAAAGCGGTCGAAGTGGCGTTCGTCCTTGACCATCGCCGTGCGGGCGAGGTGGTAAAAGGCGGTGACGTCATAGGTGGTCAGGTCGGCCGCCACCGCCTCGAGAAAGTCGAGGAATTCGCGCAAGCTTACCGGCACGCCCGTCTTCCGCATGGTCAGGAAGAAGGGCAGGAACATGCGGCTACCCCATGCGGTCGAGAAAGACCGAGACGGCAAGGCCCACAAGGCCGAAGGCGATGGCAAAGCCCGCCGCATATTGCAGCGCATCCAGCCTGCGCCCACCGCGCCGGATCGCGGTTGTGGCGCCGACAATGGCGCCGATCACGATGGAAGCCGTCCAGATCATGTTTTGCCCCTTGGCGTGCTGGCGCGATCAGCTGCGCGCGGCAAGCGAGGCAATCTCTGCCGCCCTTGCGCGTACCGCCTGCTCGCCGCCGAAGCCATATCGCGCGGCGGGAAGGCTGTCCAGACGCAGCGCCGCAGCCTCGGTGTCGCGGCCAAGCAGGGCAAGGCTTTCTGCCTTGATCAGCTTGAGGCTGGCCAGAAGGGCGGCGTTCTGGCCGCGCTGGGCCAGCGGCAGGGCCTGATCGCAAAGCTCGATCGCGCGGTCCGGGCGGCCAGAGGCCAGAGCGATGGCCGAAAGCTGCATCAGGGCATGGGACAGATGCACGCCGTCGTCCGGCAGACCGGCATAGACCTGTGCCGCGGCGGTATAGGACCGCTCGGCCGCCAAGGGATCATCGGGGGCCTGCAGGCGGCCCAGCGCGAACCAGGCAAAGCCGAGGCGGTTGTCGGTCCAGCCCTGAGCCTGCGCGATGACAAGCATCTGCCGGGCTGCGGGCAGGCGGGCAGCCTTGGGGGATGTGGAGCCAAGGGCCGTCGCCACCGCCTGCGTCCAGGTGCGCGGGGTGTCGGGCGAGGCCCAGCCGCCGGGGTACTGACCACCGGGGTTGAGCCGGGCCACCAAGGCCGGCAGACGGGCCGCAACCTGAGCCTCGGTCATGCCGCTCGACAGTTCGGGGGCATAGTGCAGCCGCAGCATCAGCATGTCGAACCCGGTCAGGACCGACTGGAAGTTGTCGTCGTTAAAGACCGAGTCGGGCAGGCGGTAAAGGTCGTTCAGCGGTCCAAGCGCCTGCGCGATCTCTTCATGCAGGCAATCGCGCACCTCTTGCGGGCTGGTATCGCCGGGCACAAAGATCGCGACCCGGTCGCGGGTCATCACACCCTGCCACTCGAGCGCCGCCGAACCACGCCGGCTGCGGTACTCGCGCAGCGACGAGACATTGGGGGCGACGAAACAGGCGGCGGTGGGTTCCAGCCGCTGCAGCGCGGATTTGGAGGTAAACTCAACCGTGATTGCAGCACCCTCGCCGGGCGCTGCCGGGCGCAGGTCGATCCCCGCCTCGGCGCGCAGACGCGCGACAAGTTTCGACATCTCGCCCGTGGCCATCGGGGGCACGGCGCCGGTCATGCGAAACGGGATCGGCCCGTCAAAGCGGGTCAGGCGGGGCAGGGCAAGGCCGCTCTCCATGCGAAACTCAAGGTCGAGGAAATCGGCGGCGATCTGGTCATTGGGGCGCAACGCCGGCTGACCGCGGACGGGGGCGAAGTTCAGGACCGTTGCCGGGGTGGTGATCACATCGTCCAGCGCAGAGCTGCCCTTGCTGACCGATGCCTGCGGCAGGGGACCGCAAGCGACCAGCAGCGCAAAGGACAAAAGCAGGATATGGCGCATGCGTGGGGCAACTTTCTGTCATGGTTGCGCCGGGTGCGGTCGGCGAATGGGTTTGGTCGCGGCGTCGGATTGCAAGGTCGCCGCCGCGACCGATAGTTGCCCTAGGGGTGAACCGAAACCGGGCGCGACACACCCCCCCGAGCAGAAGGAGGCCGACCAGAGGCCGCGTCGTTGTAACCCATAGGCGGTTCACTTGGGGCAGTTAGACTGCAACAAGTGTCCCAATAGGGGCAGGTCCGTGTCAATCTCTTGAAATCTGGATTCTGGAAACAGACTATCCTTGGGTTGGTGGCCGGTTCGTGACGCCAGATGTCGCGCGGCGGGGTGCAGGACGGTGCCTCCTGATCCCCCCGGTGTGATCGTCTCAACGTCAGGACACCGCCGCAAAGGCCCGCAAAACCAGACGAATCGTCTGTCCCTACCTTTGGCCGCGCGACAGGAAGGCCAGCCTTTCGAACAGCTGGACGTCCTGTTCGTTCTTCAAAAGCGCGCCGTGCAACCGCGGCAGATTGGTCTTGGGATCGCGCCGCAGATCCTCGGGCGACAGATCCTCGGCCAGCAGCAGCTTCAGCCAGTCGAGCACTTCGGAGGTCGAGGGCTTCTTCTTCAACCCCGCTGTCTCGCGCAGTTCGAAAAACTGGGTCAGTGCGGTGGCCAGCATCCGCTCTTTGATGGCGGGAAAATGGACCCGCACGATGGCGGCAAGGGTGTCGGCATCGGGAAAGCGGATGAAATGGAAAAAGCAGCGCCGCAGAAACGCATCGGGCAGCTCTTTTTCATTGTTCGACGTGATGATGACGACCGGGCGGTTCAGCGCGGTGATGGTCTCGCCGGTCTCGTAAACGTGAAACTCCATCCGGTCGAGTTCCTGCAGCAGGTCATTGGGAAACTCGATGTCGGCCTTGTCGATCTCGTCAATCAGCAAGACAACCTTGCCCGGCGCCTCGAACGCCTGCCAGAGCTTGCCCTTGCGGATGTAGTTGCGCACCTCGTGGACGCGCTTGTCGCCAAGCTGGCTGTCGCGCAGCCGGCTGACGGCGTCATAGTCGTAAAGGCCCTGCGCCGCTTTGGTGGTTGATTTCACATGCCACTCGATCAATGGCAGGTCGAGGGAGGCTGCCACCTGCCGCGCAAGCTCGGTCTTTCCGGTGCCCGGCTCTCCCTTGACCAGCAAGGGCCGCTCGAGCTTGACGGCGGCATTCACGGCGACGGCGAGATCGTCAGATGCGACATAGGTCGAAGTGGTGGAAAATTGCATTGTAAACTCAAGGCTCTGCGCGGATGCGTTTTTGACCATAGAACGGACGTGAAATTGTCGCAACCGCTAGTGACAATGCTTTGGCAATGGGCTAATGGAGCCGCCAACGGGGGCGCTTGCCGGAGTGCAAACCTGACGGCGCGACCGATTGAGTGGAGAGTGCTGCGATGAAGGCCGAAATATTCCTGCCTGATGATTACCGTCCTGCCGAAGGCGAGCCCTTCATGAACGAGCGGCAGCTGGAGTACTTTCGCCGCAAATTGCTGGTGTGGAAACACGAGCTGTTGAGCCAAAGTGCCGAGACGATCGACAATCTGCAGGATTCGGGGCGCAATGTGCCCGACATCGCGGACCGTGCCTCGGAAGAAACCGACCGGGCGCTGGAGCTTAGGACTCGTGACCGTCAGCGCAAGCTGGTCAGCAAGATCGACGCTGCCCTGCGTCGGATCGAGAACAACGAGTATGGCTATTGCGAGATGACCGGCGAGCCGATCAGCCTCAAGCGGCTGGACGCGCGTCCGATCGCGACGATGACGCTGGAAGCGCAGGAAAAACATGAGCGGCGCGAAAAGGTTCACCGCGACGAGTGAGCCTTGCGGCGCTAGAATGACAGGTGGTGCCGGGCTCAAGCGCCCGGCATTTTCGTTTGGAGACCAGCCATGAGTCTGATCGGTCAGCGCGTGACGGTATTGGGGGCAGGGGTTGCGGGGCTTGCCGTGGCGCGGGCCCTGGCGCTGCACGGGGCGGTGGTCACCGTGGTCGAGCAGGCCGACGCGATCCGCGAAGTGGGGGCCGGGTTGCAGGTGTCGCCCAACGGTGCCTGCGTCCTGCGGGCGCTGGGGCTGGAGGCAGACCTCGAAGCGGCCTCGATGCGGGCCGTGGCGGTGGAATTGCGCAACGGCGCGGATGGCGGGTTGGTCACCCGGCTGGAGGTTGGCCGTCTGCGCCCCGAGCAGGGCTATCACTTTGTCCACCGGGCCGACCTGATCGGCCTTCTGATGGCCGGGGCGCAGGAGGCGGGGGTGGAGTTGCGGCTGTTGTCGCGGGTCAGCACGGTCGATCTCGCGGGGGACCGGCCCGAGCTGATATTCGAAGACGGCACCACCGAGGCCACGGATTTGCTGATCGGGGCGGACGGCTTGCACTCGCCGACCCGGTCGGCGCTGAGCGGCAAGGTGGCGCCGTATTTCACCGGACAAGTGGCGTGGCGGGCGCTGATTCCGGGGGATGGCGGGGCGGCGGTGGCCGAGGTTCACATGGGGCCGGGGCGGCATCTGGTCAGCTATCCGCTGCGGGGGGGGGCGTTGCGCAACATCGTCGCGGTCGAGGAGCGGCGCAAATGGGCGGACGAAAGCTGGACGATGCGGGACGATCCGATGGACATGCGGCTGGCGTTCAAAGACTTCGGCCCGCGGGTGCAGAACTGGCTGGGCCAGATCGAGGACGTCTACCTTTGGGGCCTGTTCCGCCATCCTGTCGCCAAGGTCTGGGGCCGGGCTTTGCCCGCGGGGGCGGTGGCCATTCTGGGCGATGCGGCGCATCCCACGCTGCCCTTTCTGGCGCAGGGTGCCTCGATGGGGCTGGAGGACGCCTGGGTTCTGGCGGCCGCGCTGGCCGCGCATGACAGCTGGGCGGCCGGGGTTGCGGCCTATCAGGCCAAGCGTGAGGGGCGGGTGACGCGGATTGTCGACGCGGCGTCACGCAATGCACGGGCCTATCATCTGGGCGGGGTGTCGCGGGCTGTCGCCCATGCGGGGATCCGGCTGGGGGGGTGGCTGGCACCCGATCTGGCGCTGCGCCGGTTCGACTGGCTCTATGGCTGCGACGTGACCGAGGGGGGCTGAGGGTGTCCAGATCTGGACACTTTGGTTTTGTCATTCACTCCAATGGGTTGTCAGGTGCGGTTAACCCGGTGGAAAGGTTTGCCGCCCGCGTCAGAACCCGCGCAGCAGCAGGAACAGCGCCAGTCCCAGGGCCAGTTCGATCCACGGCAGGCTGGGCGCTTGCGCCAGGGTCAGCACACGGGCCCGCGAACGGGCAGCGTCGAATTCGGCTTGCGGGGCGATCGGCGGGAAACGGTTGGACATCTGACACCTTTGTTCTGGGTGTGTTCACATTCCAACAAAGAACTTAACGGGAACATAACGCCAATCCCAGCCGGGGCGGCAAAATTGAAACAAACTGTTCCGAAATTGTCCTCAATAGTCGAACATCGGGAAGTGCAGCATCCGCTGGACCAGCAGCTGGTTGAGGGGATAACGCTGCAGCCCGCGCTCGACAGCCTCACGGGCAGCTGGGTGATTGCCCAACGTCCAAGCGGCGCGGGCCGCTTCCTCATACATCCGCGCGCCCGCGTCAGACAGCGCCATGCCTTGCGATGCGGTTTCCCAGGCGTCTGCCGCCTGGCCGGTCTGGTTATAGGCCAGCGCGGTGAAGAAGCTGGTGTCGGGATTGGGTCCGGCGTCGGCCAGAGCCTGCTGGCAGGGGGCCACTGAATCGGCGAACTTGCCCTGATCCTGCAGGACGACGCACAGCGCCAGGCTGACCTGCCCAAAGGCGTGCAGGTCGGCGGCGCGTCGCAGCAACCGTTCGGCAGCCGGATAGTCGCCGGACTGGCGGTGGGTCCAGCCGAGTTGGTGCATGATGCTTGGATTGCCGGCGTCCAGACTCAGGGCCAATATCAGGGCGGCCTTGCTGTCTTCCAAATGACCCAGTTCGCGCTCGGCCACGCCTAGGTTTTCCAATAACGCCGCCCGCTGAACCGGATCAGCCTCGGAGGCAGCGGCGGTCTGGCAGGCCTGAGCGGCTGTGACGGGGTCGGCGAAGGGATCCGCGTTCAGGCAATCGTCCGTCCCGTCGGCATGACCGGCTGTTCCGGCCAGAAGCAGGGCAAACACACAGCGCAAAAGGAAGCGACGAGCCATGGCCCAAGGTTTGCTGAAAAGTCGCGGGAAAGCAACCAGCCGGCCACTTTCCCGCTGTTTCCCGAGCCCTTAACGTGACGCCAGATCGCGCAGCACATAGTGCAGCACGCCACCATGCTCGACATATTCGATCTCGATCTCGGTATCGATGCGGCACTTGATCTGGATGGTTTTCACGTGGCCATCGGCATAGGTGATGGTGCAGGGCACCGTCGACAGCGGCTTCAGCGCCCCCGCAAGCCCGGCGATGGAGATGACCTCATCGCCTTTGAGACCCAGCGACTTGCGGGTCTCGCCGCCGGTGAATTCGAACGGAATGACCCCCATGCCGACGAGGTTGGAGCGGTGGATACGCTCGAAGCTTTCGGCGATCACCGCCTTGACGCCCAGAAGCGCCGTGCCCTTGGCCGCCCAGTCGCGCGACGAACCCGCACCATATTCGATGCCGCCAAAGATCACCAAGGGCGTGCCTGCCGCCTGATAGGCCATCGAGGCGTCGTAGATCGAGGTCTGTGCGCCGTCCGGCCCCCTGGTGTAGCCGCCCTCCACCCCGTCAAGCATCTCGTTCTTGATGCGGATGTTGGCGAAGGTGCCGCGCATCATCACCTCATGGTTGCCGCGGCGCGAGCCGTAGGAGTTGAACTCGGAAACCGGAACCTGCCGTTCGGTCAGATATTTGCCGGCCGGAGTTGAGGCTTTGAAGGAACCCGCAGGCGAGATGTGGTCGGTGGTGATCATGTCGCCAAGCACGGCGAGGATGCGCGCACCAAAGATGTCCTTGATGACCCCCGGTGTCTTGGCCATGCCGCGGAAATAGGGCGGGTTCTGGATATAGGTCGAGGTGGGCGGCCAGTCATAGGTCTCACGCTCGGTCACCTTGACCGCCTGCCATTTGGCGTCGCCCTTGAAGACATCGGCATATTTCTTTTGAAACGCCGCGCGGGTCACGGTGGCGTTCACGAGGTCGGAGATTTCCTTGTTCGTGGGCCAGATATCCTTGAGGAAAACCGGGCCGTTTGTGCCCATCCCGAGGGGTTCGGTGGTCAGGTCGATGTTCATGTCACCGGCCAGCGCATAGGCGACCACGAGCGGCGGCGAGGCGAGGTAATTGGCGCGGACGTCGGGGGAAATCCGGCCCTCGAAATTGCGGTTGCCCGACAGGACGGCGGCGGCGACCAGATCGCCCTCGCCAATTGCGGTTGAAATTGCGGGGTCGAGCGGGCCGGAGTTGCCGATGCAAGTGGTGCAGCCATAGCCCACAAGGTTGAAGCCCACGGCGTCGAGATCCTCTTGCAGACCAGCCGCCTCAAGATATTCCGAGACGACCTGCGAGCCGGGAGCGAGCGAGGTCTTGACCCACGGCTTTGATTTCAGGCCCAAAGCCCGCGCCTTGCGCGCCACAAGACCGGCGCCGATCATCACGTAGGGGTTGGAGGTGTTGGTGCAGGAGGTGATGGACGCGATCACCACCGAGCCGTCGCGCAGCTTGTAGTCATGCCCCGCCACGGCAGCGGTCTTGCGCACGTCCACGACGGCCGTCGTGGTCTGCCCTTCGGACGCCATGTCCTTGGCTTCGGCGCTGATGTCAACGCCGCGGTAGTCGGCGACGGTGCGGTAGAAACCTTGCGCGGCCTGGGTCAGCGGGGTGTAGTCCTGCGGCCGTTTCGGACCAGAGATCGCCGGGACAATCTCGGACATATCGAGTTGCAGGGTCGAGGTGTAGATCGGGTCATAGTCCGCCCCCCGCCACATGCCGTTGGCTTTGGCATAAGCCTCGACCAGGGCAATCCGCGATTCCTCGCGGCCGGTGCCGCGCAGATAGCGGATGGTTTCATCATCAATCGGGAAGAAACCGCAGGTCGCGCCGTATTCGGGCGCCATGTTGGCGATGGTGGCGCGGTCGGCCAGGGGCAGACGGTCCAGCCCCTCGCCATAGAATTCGACGAACTTGCCCACCACGCCATGCTTGCGCAGCATCTGCACGACCTTGAGCACGAGGTCGGTGGCGGTGGTGCCTTCCTTCATCGCGCCGGTCAGCTTGAAGCCGACAACCTCCGGGATCAGCATCGACACCGGCTGGCCCAGCATTGCGGCCTCGGCCTCGATCCCGCCGACGCCCCAGCCCAGAACGGCCAGACCGTTGACCATGGTGGTGTGGCTGTCGGTGCCGACGAGGGTGTCGGGGTAGGCGACGGGTTGGCCCGACTGGTCATTGTCGGTCCAGACGGTCTGGGCCAGATATTCGAGGTTGACCTGATGGCAGATGCCGGTGCCGGGGGGCACGACGCGGAAATTGTTGAACGCCTTCTGCCCCCATTTCAGGAACACATAACGCTCCATGTTCCGCTCATACTCGCGGTCCACATTGGCCTGAAAGGCGCGGGGGGTGCCAAATTCGTCGATCATCACCGAGTGGTCGATCACCAGATCGACCGGAGCGAGCGGGTTGATGGCTTGGGCATTGCCGCCAAGGCCAAGGATGCCGTCGCGCATCGCGGCCAAGTCCACCACGGCGGGCACACCGGTAAAGTCCTGCATCAGGACGCGGGCGGGGCGGTAGGCAATTTCGCGCGGGTTCTGGCCCGCCTGCTTGCCCCAATCGGAAAAGGCGCGGATGTCGTCAAGGGTGACAGTCTTGCCATCCTCGAACCTCAGCATGTTCTCGAGCACCACCTTCAGGGCGGCGGGCAGGCGGGTGAACTGGCCAAGGCCGGCCGCTTCGGCGGCAGGGATCGAGTAATAGGACAGGGTCTGTCCGCCTGCGGTCAGGCTCTTGCGGGTCTTGGCGCTGTCATGGCCAACGGTGACGGTCATTTTTGCCTCCTTGTGAGGGAAATGGGGGCCTGAGGCCGCAGGATATGCGGCGGGCGGGAATCAGGTCGGGTTCTGGCGCGATTGTATGCCATTGTATGCCGAATATCCAGAGCCGGGCGACGCGAAGGCCGGCATTTCACGACTGCGCGAAAACTGCCACGATTTGGTGAACAAGACATGAGCATCCAATCGCTAAACCTTGATTGGCGGGCTGGCATGGGTTTCGCTAGATGTCAGGAACAAGTCGAGGGGACGTTCCAGATGAAGCGGATGATTGCAATCGCCCTGTGCGGGCTGAGCCTGTTTGTGGCAGGGCCGGTGCAGGCGCAGGGGGCATCTGGCACGGTGGTGGAGCTTTTCACCTCGCAGGGGTGCTCGTCGTGCCCGCCAGCGGATGCCTATCTGACCAAGCTCGCGCTAGAGCCGGGGGTGATCGCCCTGGCGCTGCATGTCGATTACTGGGATTACATCGGCTGGGAAGACAAGTTCGGCAGCTCGAAATTCACCGACCGTCAGCGCGCCTATGCCGCGGCGATGGGCAGCAGAACGATCTATACGCCCCAGATGATCGTGGGGGGCAAGGATCAGGCGGTGGGCAGCGACCCGGATGCGGTCGCGGGAATGATCCGCCGCCATCAGTCGGCCGCTGCCATGGTGGTGCTGCAAGTGATGCGCGACGGCGGCACGGTGTCGATAAGGGCGGCGGCGCGGGTGGCGTTGCCCTCTCCGCTGATCGTGCAACTGGTGCGCTACAAGCCGGTAGCGCTGGTTGCCATCAAGCGGGGTGAAAACGCCGGGCGGACCATCGAATACACCAATATCGTCACCTCGTGGGCGCGGATCGGCAAGTGGGACGGGGCCAGCGATCTGGTCATGGACGCGCCCGCGCCGGGCGGGGATGCGGTCGTCGTGATTTTGCAGGCGGAGGGGCCGGGGATGATCTTCGCGGCCTCGGCGGTGAAGTGAATTCGGGCGGTCATGTGAAGGCGGGCGATAACTGAAGGCGGGCGGTGACGTGAAGACGGGCCGGCTATTTCCACCGCCGGTGAACCCAGAACCACTGACCGGGATGGGCGCGGACCTGACGCCCGAGCGAGTCATTGAGTTGCTGCGTCATCTCTGACGCCGTGGTGTGGGCAATGGCCGGCTCGACCGCCAGTTCGAAATGCAGGCCGTCCGGCTGGCGGATGCCATAGACCGGCACCAGCAGGCAGTCGTATTTCAGCGCAAGATCGGCCGCTGAAAGGGCCGTCAGGGCGCGGTGACCCAAAAAGGTCAGGGGTGCGCCGTGGTGGATATGCTGGTCGATCAGCATCCCAAGAACCCCGCCCTTGCGCAGATGGGTCACAAGTTCGGCCAGACCGCGGCGTCCGCGCGCGAACAGCGGTTCCGAAATGGCCCGGATGGTGGCGGCGAAATGGCGGTCGAAATAGGGATTGCGCTGCGGGCGGTAGAGCGCCCCCACCGCCATGCCGCGCGAGGCCAGAACCGCCCGGGCGATGTCGTGGTTGCCGAAATGGCCCGAGACCAGAATGACACCCTGACCGCGCGCCTGCGCCTCCAGGATCTGTGTCAGCCCTTCGCCGCGCAGTACGGTATCGGCGACATGGGCCTTGAACTCCTGCGGCGAATAAAGCTCGGCCAGAGTGCGGCCGACATTGTCCAGCACGTCCCGGGTCAGGCCCGCCACCCGGTCCTGCGGCAGGTCGGGCCAGATCAGCGCCAGATTGTCCTGCACCCGGCGGCGATACCCGGCCAGCGGCCCCACCACGTGGCACATCATCCAGCCACTGAAGGCGATACGCCGACGGTAGGGCAACAGTCGCAAGGCCCCGATCAGACCCGTGGTCAACAGGTTCTCGGCATAGGCGAGAGGCAAGAAGAAGGATGACGATGTCCTGGGCACGGCGACTTCGGGTTGAGGGCTTCAAACCACGCCGGCGGCGGCAGGCTGACGGGCTTCTTGGTGCCAGACATAAAGCCCGGCCGCAGCGATCACAAGCGCACCCAGCAGGGTGAAGCCGTCTGGGTAGGCGCCAAAGACCGTGATCGACCAGATCAGGGCAAAAACCATGTCGAGATAACCGAACGGCGCCATCGCTCCGGCTTCGGCGATGGAATAGGCGCGGATGATGAACAGTTGCGCAATTGCGCCAAGGCCGCCGAGCAGCAGAAAGGCCGGAATGTCGGTCAGGGCGATGGGTTGCCAGTAAAACGGCAGAACGAGGCTGGTCAGGATCATGCCCGACAAGGAGGCATAGATCATCGAGGCCCACGGGCTTTCGCGGCTGCCGACCAGCCGGGTCAGCAGCATGTTGGCGGCATAGCAAAAGGCGCAGGCCAGTGGCAGCAGTGCCGCCAGCGAAAAGACCCCCGATCCGGGGCGGATCACGATCATCGCCCCGACCATCGCCGCCACGACACCGATGATGCGGTGCAGGCCAAGCCGCTCGCCCAGAAACAGCGCCGCCCCCAGCGTGATGAGCAGCGGGTTGATGTCGGCCAGCGCCGTCGCCTCGGCCAGCCCGATGAAGTTGAGGCTGACAAAGAAGAACACCGTGGCGCCAAGCTGGGTGAGCGAGCGGGCCACGTGCAGCCAGGGCATGGTCGTGACCAGTGCGGGCCCGATGCGGCGGCCCAGAAACAGCACCACGAACAGGAAATGCCCGGCAAAGCGGGCCCAGATCACCTCGGCTGTGGGGTAAAGGGCGATGAGATATTTGGCCACGGCATCCATTGCGGTAAAGCAAAAGATCGCCAGTGACAGCAGGATAACGCCCTTGCGGGTCGCCTCGGCAGTCGGGCGGGCAATCCGGGTCATGGCACGGTCCGGGTCATCGGGCAGGGGCACGATTTTTCTGCGAAAAATCGTTGGCAGCCAGAGGGCCGGTGCGACGCCCCCAAGATTTTTCGGCGAAAAATCTTGGGCTCCCGGTCATGACAGCACCAGCGACAGCGCGCAAAACCGGTCAAGGCCGATTTCCTCGGCCCGTGCCGTCGGCTCGATGCCGACCTCGACCAGCTTGGCCTCGATATCCGGGCGCAGGCCCTTGAGGCTGGAGCGCAGCATCTTGCGCCGCTGGCCGAATGCCATGGTGGTGACCCGCGACAACAGCGCCTCGTTGGCGGGAAAGCGCGGGCTGTCCAGCCGGGTCAGATGGACCACGGCGGAATGCACCTTTGGCGCGGGGGTAAAGGCTTCGGGAGGCAGGTGCATCACGATCTTTGGCTCGGTCCGCCATTGGGCCAGCAGGGCAAGACGCCCATAGTGTTCAGTGCGGGGTTTGGCGACGATCCGCTCGGCCACCTCTTTTTGAAACATCAGGGTCAGGCTTTGCCAGAACGGCGGCCAGACCTTGGGCGTCAGCCAGCGGATCAAAAGCTCTGTGCCGACATTGTAGGGCAGGTTGGCCACCACGCGCACAGGGGCGGTGAGGTGCCGGGTCACGTCAACCTCCAGCGCGTCGGCGTTCAGGATCTGCAGGCGGCCGGGATAGACGGCCGCAATCTCTTCAAGGGCGGCAATGCAGCGCGGGTCCTTCTCGATTGCCAGCACGCGGCGGGCCCCCTCGACCAGCAGACCGCGGGTCAGACCGCCGGGACCGGGGCCGATTTCAAGGACGTCGCATTGGCTGAGGTCCCCGGCAAGCCGGGCGATCTTGGCGGTAAGGTTGAGGTCGAGCAGGAAGTTCTGGCCAAGCTGGCGTTTGGCGACCAGATCATGGGCGCGGATCACCTCGCGCAGCGGGGGCAATCCGTCGATCATGCCCATGGTGCGCGCCCTGTTGCCATGCGGGCGGCCATGCGCAAGGCGGCCACGGTGCTGTCCGGCCGGGCCAGCCCGCGTCCGGCGATGTCAAGGCCCGTGCCGTGGTCGGGCGAGGTGCGGATGAACGGCAGACCAAGGGTCACATTGACCCCGCCGTCGAAATCCAGCGTCTTGATCGGGATCAGGGCCTGATCGTGATACATGCAGACCGCCGCGTCATAGGTACTGCGGGCGCGGGCATGGAACATCGTGTCGGCGGACAGCGGGCCGATCAGGGCCATGCCTTCGGCGCGCAGGCGGTCAAGGACCGGGTTGATGAGAGTAATCTCCTCGCTTCCCATGGCCCCGCCTTCGCCGGCATGGGGGTTCAGGCCAGCGACCGCGAGGCGCGGGGCCGGGATGGCGAAATCGCGGATCAGGCCGGCGTGGGTCAGGCGGATCGTCTGCTCCAGAAGGGCGGGGGTAAGTGCCAGGGGCACCTCGGCCAGGGCGATGTGGATGGTGACCGGCACCACGCGCAGCAGGTCGGACGCCAGCATCATCACGACCGGCACATCGCCGCCCAGATGGGCGAGATATTCGGTGTGGCCGGGGAAGGCGAAGCCCGCGCCGTCCTTGAGCGCCTTTTTGTGGATGGGCGAGGTGCAGATCGCGGCGGCCTGACCCCGGCGCGTCAGGTCCACGGCGCGGGCGATGACGTCGATCACCGATCGGGCATTCTGCGGGTCGGGCTGGCCGGGGGTGGTGGGGGCGGGAAAGGGGTGGGGCAGAACGGGGAGCAGTCGGGCGGGGGTTGTCAGCGCCTCGGCCGGGTCGTTCAGGATGCGCATCGCGGTGCCGGGCGGCAGGTGGCCGGGGTCGCCCAGCCAGAAGAACGGCACCTCGGCCCCAAGCACAAGGCGGGCGGCCACGGCCAGTTCAGGCCCGATGCCTGCGGGTTCGCCGCAGGTCAGGGCAAGGGGCAGGGCAGGGGTCATTGGATCTTGATGATCGCGTTTGAGCGCAGCTCTTCCAGATAGCCAAAGGCCAGCAGCCCCAGCTTGCCATTCAAGAGGTTGGAGCGGATGTCTTCGCGCGACGGCGGCACCTCGGACGCGGGCTTGCGGCTGCACAGCATGACGATCGACGTCACACCGGTCGCCGCAGGCACCACCGCACTTTCGCCGGGATCGAGGCTGGCCAGCGCCGAGCGCAGATCGCCGGGCAGGCTGGCCTCGGGCACCGTGGCGCGTTCGATGGCGTCGGCGGGCAGACCACGGCCCAGATCGTAAAGGTCGTCGCAGGTGTCCAACGTGGCGCGCAGGCTGGCGGTGTCGCTGCCGGCGGGCACGAAGAAGCGGGCATAGTCGACCTCGGGAGCGCCCTTGGCCTCGCCCGACCCCATGCTCAGGTCGCGCAGCTGGAAAAGCTGCACGGCACCGGTCACCGCGATCGGCTCGGTCACCTCACCGACCTCCAGCGCCAGTATCCGCGGCGCGATCTCTGGCGGCAGGGCCGAGACCGGGATCCACCCAAGCACGCCACCGGCATTCGCCGACGCCGACTTGGAATAATCCTTCGCGGCCATCGAGAATTTCTGCGGCGTGTCGGCGGTCAGCTTGATGCGCCGGGCCAGCGTCATGGCATCGACAGCCCCTCCCGTCGGCAAGATGATCTCGGCCAGCTGGACGCGCAACTCGCCGCCCGAACCGGCACCGGCGCCGATGGCGCGGTCGATCTCGGCATCGCTGATCCTGGTGTCTGCGGCGAATTTGGCCCGGACCACGCCGCGCCACAAAAGCCCCGCCTCGACGAAATCGCGCAGGGTTTCCGGCGCGACCCCGCCCTTGGCCAAAGCCTCCAGAAACTTCTCCACCGGCAGATTGGCCCGGCCGGCAAACTCGATCATCCCGGCCTTGATCTCTTCCGGAGTGGTGGTGACCTCGAGCTTTTTGGCGGCATCGCGGCGCAGCGCGTCGTCGATCAGGCTGGTCATCGCCAGTGCCGGAATGTCGCCGGGCTGCCGGAACAGTGACATCATCAGGACGCGCTGGCGCACTTCGTATTGGCTGATCACCCGCCCGTTCACAAAGGTGGCAGGGGCAAATCCGTCCTGCTGCGCCCATGCCGGGGCAGGGGCCAGTACGGCCAATGCGACCGCCATCGCCATCAGCAGGACTGCGCGCATCTGTGAAAAGACCATCGTCATGTGCCTCATATCCTTGCCCCCGCCTTCATCTGCCCGCCCCGTTTCATCTGCGCCCGGCTTGCCTGCGCCCGGCTTGCTGCGCCCTGCTCACCTGCGACAGACCCGCGACGGCCCGGGCTGCGAACCGCCACCAAAGCCCAGAAGCTCGACAGACAGGCCAAAATCCGTGGACGGAGCCACATTAGTCGAGGATGTATACCTGCGCGAGAGCGAAAGCGTGACGTCAATGCAATCGTTGCGGAAATCCAGCTCCAGCCCGGCATTGGCCAGCCTGGCGGCCCGCAGGTCATAGCGGGTCGACAGATTGGCCCGCCAATAGCGCGTCAGGTTGCGGCCGGCGTTCAGCACAATCTCGGACGTGGTTTCAGCGCGGTCCTCGCCGGGTTCCCGTCCGTCATCCGCCAGCAGGTATTCGTAGCCGCCCGACAGATCGACCGCCGCCGTTTTCATGTCAAAGCGCAGCTCGCCCTTGGTCAGCGACAGCGTGTCGTCCAGCACCAGCCGGTTGGTCAGGCTCAACCCGTCCGGTCTGGACAGCGACCAGGCCACCAGCCAGTCCGACTGCTTGCCGCCAAGGCCCGAGGCGTTGCTGAACTGCCCCAGATCCTCCATCCGCACCACCCGGCCCACCGTGGCCCCCAGCGACCAGCCGTCCGGCACCGTGCGCTGGTAATTGACCCCCAGATTGAGCCGCGCGCCGCCTTCGACGGCGTCGGCACCCGGAAAGCGGTCCAGAACGAACAGATTGCCTTCGTCGAATTCGGTCAGGGTGGAATCGCCATTGGGGATGTCCGATGACGGAGAGGAGGACAGGACGGCCTGGACCACCGGTTCGATCAGTTGCGTCACCCCCCCGGCAGAGGCTTTGACCAGGGGCCAGCGCAACTCTACCCCGACCGCCCCGCTGAGGCGGCGCGGAGTACCGTCGAAACGGTCATTGCCCTGCGTGATCGAATAGCTGTCCAGCGCCCCGGTCGACAAGGCCGAGACGGCAATGCCGCCCGCCGTGGTCCAGTTGCGCCGCCAGTCGAAGGACAGGCTGACCCGGCCCATATCCCGGCCACTGGTCACTCGGTCGCCATGGGTGTCGAGCCGCACCGCGGCGACGCCGCCCAGAAACCGCGGGGAGAACCGCCGCTCATAGCCGATATCGGTCACGGTCGAGGGCAGGGTCGAATTGCTGTCGCCTTCGCGGATCGACCGGAAGCCGATAAGTTCGGCCGAAAAGCTGAGATCCCGCTTCACACGGGTCAGGCCAAGCTGATTGAAAAGCCGGTCCTCATTGGTGATGCCATAGTCCAGAAGGTAGGCCGGATCGCTGACGCTGACCGCCGTAAAGGCCAGCTTGTAGTCGCGGCCAAGGTCGAAATTGCCCTTGGCCTGAAAGTAGCCGCGCGGGTCGGGGTCCAGATGATCGTTTGTAACAGCGCCTTCCACGACCAGACCGCCGTTGGAAAAGGCCTGACGATAGCGCAGCTCGACCGTGCTGTCGCCGCGCGTGGTCAGATAGGGCGTCACCAGAAGATCGCGGCTGTCGCCAATCGCGATGAAATAGGGCAGCTTGATCCCGGTGCCCAGCGCCGAGGTCGAGCGCAGTTTGGGGACCAGAAAGCCGGTCGCACGCCTTTTCGTCGGGTCGGGAAGCCGCAGCACCGGCAGGTACATCACCGGCACCCCATAGAACCGCAGGCTGGCATTGCGGAAATAGATCTGCTGCGCTGCGGCATCGTGGACCACTTCACGGGCGCGGATTTCCCACAACGGTGTCGGGTTGCCCTTGCAGATCGTGCAGGACGAGGCGACGACATTGCGCAGCGCCGTCAGATTGCCGCCATCGCTGCGCAGCAGCGCAGAGGCGGTCAGCTGCAGTTGCCGGTCCAGCACCAATCTTGCCGAGGTCAGGAGCCCCTCGGTCAGATCGGCCGAAAGATCGGCCTGCGTGGCCATGAAGACCAGGCCCTTGCCATCGTCGATCCGGATCGGCCCGGTGATGATCAGCCGGTCGGCGGTGCGGTCATAGCGGATCGCGCCGGCCGTCAGCCGCTGGCCGCGGAAATAGACCTCGACATGGCCGTCGGCGACCAGCACCGAGCCAGACAGTACCGTCACGCTGTCGGCAATCAGCGTGGCGCGGTCCTGCGCCGCTGCCGGCAGCGCCGCAAGGACCAGCGTCCAGATCAGGATCAGAAGGCTGCGCATCAGCCGTCCTCCAGATGCAAAAGCAGGCCCAGCGCCAGCATCACCGCGGCGACCGGTGGGCTCCACGCGGCCAGGATCACCGGCAACTGACCGTTTTCGCCCAATATCTGGCCAAGGTTGCGCAGGAAGAACACGGCAAACCCGCACAGCAGCGCCTGCAGCACCAGCGCTCCGGTGCGGGCCATGCGGGCGTGGCACATGGTGAAACCGGCGGCAATCAGCACCATGGCCGCCAGCAACAGCGGCTGGGCCAGTTCCATCTGGTACCAGACCTTGTGGCTGCGCGCCGAAAAGCCCGCCTGCTCCAGCCCTTTGATATAGGCGGGCAGATCCCAGAAGCTGACGGCACTGGGGGTGCCGAAACTGTCACGGATGCTGTCTCGGGTCAGGTCGGTGGCGATGGTCGTCCCGTCGGGCAGCACGACGGCCGCCTGTTCGGGGTTGCGCGCGGTCAGCGGCCACGACTTGCCACCGACAATCGTCCAGAAGCCGGGCTCCAGCCGGGCGAGGTCGGACATGATCCGCGTGGTGGGGGTGCCGTCGGCTGCAAAGCTCAGAAACGTCACGTCGTAAAGTTCGGTCCCGTCCAGATTGGCGCGTTCGGCCTGAATGACGATCTGGCCGGACTTGTTGCCCTGCCGCAGCCATAGCCCGCCATCTGCCACCGACAACACCGACCCGCCCCGGGCATGGCCATCCGAAAGGATGTCATAGCGTTTCGAGGTGACGGCAACGATCGGGTTCAACACCGCGACGGCAAGAAAGCCCACGATCAGCGCGGCTGTCACCGGCGCCACGAGAAACGCCAGACCCGAGCGGCCCGACGAGCGCACGACCACCAGTTCGGACGAGCGCGACAGACCCAGAAACAGGCCGATCGCGGTCAGGACTAGGATCAGCGGCAAGATCTGGTAGATCGTCGACGGCACATTGGTCAGCGCCAGCACCATGCCTTCGGCCAGAGTGATGCCGGGGTCCGAAAACCGCCGCAGCTGATCGACAAGGTCGATCATCAGCATCAGGCCGAAAAAGCCCGCAAAGACCCGGAAGAACAGCCACAGAAACCGCCGGGCGAAATAGAGGCTGAGCGTCATGCGGCCACCGCCCTTGGCACCGGGCGCGGCCGCCCGGCCCACCACAGCAGCGCCACCGAAATGGCCAGCCCGAACACCGGCGCCACATAGCTCAGGACCCAGCCATGCCTGATCCCGCTGCCGATCTGCCCAGCCACGGTGCTGACGCCCTGCACCACCACCAGAAGCACCACCGCAAAGCCGATCTGGCGCCACAGCCCAAGCCTGCTGAACCCGCCCAGAAGCAGCGCCGAAAAGCCGATCAGCGCAACCGAGACCGACAGAAACGGCTCGGCGATCCGGGAATGCGCCTCGAACAGCAACTCCCCGGGCTCTGCCGCCGCTTCGGCAAGCACCTCGGGGCTGGGCCAGATCAGCTCCGTGGTCAAAAGCTCCGGCACGCGGCGGCTGTGGCCGACCGACCGGGTCAGGAGCGCACCCAGATCATAGGTGAAATCGGAAAACCGCGTGACCGCGATGCGTTGATCCTTGCGGTCCAGCGTCTGCGCCATGCCGTCGAACATGATCAGCTTGGGCCCCGAATCTCCCCGCACGAACAGCGCCTTGCTGGCGGTGTAGGTGGTGCTTTCGTCGGCCTTGCGCGCATCCTGCAGGAACAGGCCGCGCAACTGGCCAGAGGCGTCGATCTCGTTGATATAGAAGGTGACGCCCTTGCCCGGATGGGTAAAGACGCCGTCGGTCAGAAACCGCGACGTGATGTTCTCGGACAGGGCGGCGCGTTCGCCGATCATGGTCGTGCGGCTCATCGGCACCAGAACATGCACCAATACGGCCATCATCAGTGCCACCATCAGCCCGAATATCGCCACCGGCCGCGCCATGCGAAACGCCGAAAACCCGGTCGCCTGCATCACCACAAGCTCGCTTTCCACCGTCAACTTGTTGGCGACATAGACCGACGCCACAAACCCTGCGACCGGCAGAACCAGCTTGATCACATTGGGCAGCGTCAACAGCGAGAATTCCACGAAAACCATCGCCGACTGGCCATCGCTCATCAGCTGGTCAAACAGCACGACGGCGCGGTTGACCCAGTAGACTCCGACCAGAACAAGGGCGAAAAAGCCGAAATGCACAAGCAGTTGCGACGTCAGGTAGCGGTCGAATCTTGGCACTGCCCTTTGGCCCCCGTTCTTGCCTGCCCGGACGCTAGCGGAAATCCCGGCCGGGGAAAACTCATATCTGGCCATTTCCCGGACCACGGTCTAGCCTTGGGCGATGCCGCGCCGAGTGCGGCAACCCCAAACTGGAGCCTGTGAATGACCTCGCCCGTGAAACCCGCATTTGTCCAGTCCGATCCTGAACTGTTGGCCGCCCGGCAGGGCAAGATCGCCGTGCTGGTCGATGGCGACGGCCCGCGCACGCTGGCGGGACGGCGGCTGGACCGGCTGATGCGCGGCGCGCTGTCGCGGTTCATGGGCTCGGATGCGTTCACCCGTCTCAAGCCGGGCGAGGCCGCGGATCTGAGCTGGCCCGCGGGCCTTGCGGCCGAGGTCGTGCAGGTCGTCCGCCTGCCGCGCCGGGCCAGCCAGATCGAGGCCCGCAAGGCCGGCGGCGCCATAGGCCGGTCCGTGCCGGCGGGTGGCTGCCTCGTCATCGCCGACGCCCATCCGCGGGCCGTCGATGTGGCGTTCGGGCTGGCCCTGCGCGCCTATGACTTCGCCGCCCACAAGACCGGCGAAAAGAAGGACAGCGGTCCGGTCAGCGTGATGGTGGCGGCCCCCGCCGATGCCGCCGCCGCCTATGCCGACAGCGCCGCACTGGCCGAGGGGGTGTTTTTCACCCGCGATCTGGTCAACGAACCCTCCAACGTTCTGACCACCGTCGAATTCGCCCACCGGCTGAGCGAGCTCAAGGACCTTGGCGTCACGGTCGAGGTGCTGGACGAAAAGGCGCTCGCCAAACTGGGGATGCGCCTGCTGCTGGGCGTCGGACAGGGGTCGGAGTCGCCGTCCAAGGTCGTGGTCATGCAGTGGAAGGGCGGCGCGGACGAGGCGCCGCTGGCGCTGGTCGGCAAGGGCGTGGTCTTTGACACCGGCGGCATTTCGATCAAGCCCGCCGGCGGGATGGAAGACATGACGATGGACATGGGCGGGGCAGGGGTCGTGGCCGGCGTCATGCGCGCCCTGGCCCTGCGCAAGGCCCGTGCCAATGTCGTCGGTCTGGTCGGCATCGTCGAAAACATGCCCGGCGGGCAGGCGCAGCGGCCGGGCGACGTGGTGGCCTCGATGAAGGGCGACACGGTCGAGGTCATCAACACCGACGCCGAAGGCCGCCTCGTGCTGGCGGACGTGCTTTGGTACACGCAGGAGCGGTTCAACCCGGCAGGGATCATCGACCTTGCGACCCTGACCGGGGCGATCATCGTGGCTTTGGGCCACGAGAACACCGGCGTCTTCTCCAACAACGATGACTTCTGCAATGCCTTTCTCAGGGCCGCCGCGGCGGAGGGTGAGGGGGCTTGGCGGATGCCGATGGGGCAAGCCTATGACGACAAGCTGAAAAGCCGGATCGCCGACATGATGAACATCGGCGGGCGCGACGGTGGCTCGATCACGGCGGCGCAGTTTCTCAAGCGCTTTGTCAAGGAGGGCATGCCGTGGATTCACCTCGACATCGCGGGCACGGCGCTGGTCAAGGGCGATCTGCCGCTGTCGCCCAAAGGGGCGACGGGCTGGGGTGTGCTGGCGCTGAACCGGCTGATCCGCGACCGCTACGAGGTCAGGTGAGTGGCAGCCGTCGCGATGTTCTACCACCTGATGCGGGCAGGACTGGATGACACGGTGACGATGATCGTGACCCGCGCCATGGGGCAGGGGTGGCGTGTGATGTTGCGCGGCACCGACTTGGGGCTGCTGGGCCGTCTGGACGACAAGCTGTGGCTTGGCCCCGAAGACGGCTTTGTGCCCCATGGGCTGGAGGGCGGGCCGCACGATGCGGACCAGCCGGTGCTGTTGGGCTTGGGTCCGATCGCCAATGCGGCGCAGGGGCTTGTGCTGCTGGCCGGGGCCGAGGTTCAGCGTGACGAGGTTCCGGCACTGGAGCGGGTCTGGCTGTTGTTCGACGGCGCCGACGAGGCGGCTGTGCAGGCGGCGCGCGACCAATGGACCCGGCTGACCGGCTGGGGGATGGCCGCGCAATACTGGTCCGACGACAGCGGCGCTTGGGTCAAAAAGGTCGAAAAGGCGGCGGTTTTACCTGACGACAACGGTTAAGATGGGGTTAACGGAAACGTGTAAGTCATTGGTATTAAATGATAAAATTAGATGTCGTCAAAAGCGACATCTGCGCTGTCAGCGGCTCAGAACCATCTGGTTGCCCGCCATGGTCACCGAAAACCGGCCAAGGTAATCCATGCCCAGAAGCGAGCTTTCCATCTCGGTTTCATTGACCTGCGCGGTCACGCTGTCGTCGTGAAAGGGGCCGAAACCGACATCGTGCAGGGTCACCGTCGCGGTCCGCACCACCCCGTTTGCCGTCATCGCCTGCCCCATGTAAGCCAGGCTGTCGGGGTCGATGCCCAGTGCGCGGGCATCGGACGGCGACAAGACGACCGACGAGGCGCCGGTGTCGGCCATGAAGGTGATCGGCTGGCCGCCCACCTCCAAACTGGGGTAGTAATGGCCATCCTGGGCGCGGGGAATGGTGACCTCGCCGCTGGAAACGCTTTGCATGGGCATGATGTCGTTGCGGATGTCACCCCACAGGCCGTACCCCGCCATCAATCCCACCACGATCATCCCCCAGGCCAGCACCGACCGCAGGGCCGCGCCCATCCGGTTGCGATACTCGACCATGATCCACCCGCCAAGCGATGCCAGCAGTAGGACCAGATAGATCAGCCTTCCCGTATGTTCGCCGTCCAACATCGCCTCCACATGGGCATCCGGCGTTACCCGATCAACCCGGTTCCCCGCACCCCGTCGATCACGAATTGGACAGACAGCGCTGCCAACAGCATCCCCAGCAGGCGCGTGATCACCACGGTCCCGGTGTGACCCAGCAACCGCTCCAGCGGGGCCGACGCAAGAAGGAACACAAAAGTTGCAAGGATCATGCCATACAAGAGCCCCAGCACGGCAAGTCGAAAACCCCAGTCATCGCCCGCCTGACCCATCAGCAGGATCATCGACGCGATGGCCCCCGGTCCCGCGATCAGCGGGGTGGCCAGCGGAAAGACCGAGGGGTCGTGGTTGGGATCGGCATGCTGGCCCTCGCGCCGCTGGGTGCGGCGTTCAAACAGCATGTCAAGGGCGGTGAGGAACAAAAGGATCCCCCCCGCGATGCGAAAGGCGGGCATCGAGATGCCGATGAACTCCAGCAACGTCTCGCCGAAAAGGCCGAACAGGGTCAGAAGGACGGCGGCGTTGATGCAGGCGCGCTGGGCCAGCGCGCGGCGATGGTCGGCGTCCATGCCTTGGGTCAGGGCAATGAAAAGGGGCACAAGGCCCGGCGGGTCGATCACCACGAACAGCGTGGCAAAGGCGGTGATCAGGAAGGCGCTGTCCAACATCCGGGCAACCTAGCGGGCGACGCAGGCTTTGGCTAGACGATCCGTGGGGTTAGACGATCAGGGGGCCCAGCGAAGCGGGATCGATGCCGGGAGTGGACCAGAACTCGGCGGCAAAAGCCGGCAGCGTTGCCAGCACGCCGTCAAGATCGGCCAGCAGCACGGATTTCCGCAAGGCCAGCGCCGTCGCCTCAACGCAGTTTTCCGGGGTCAGGTTGTGCAAGGGCCGCAGCGCCTTGCCCTCGGCGGTCCAGTCGGCACGGCTGCCGGGGGACACCGGGTCGGCCAGCTTCCAGTCGGCCACGAACAGGGCGCGCAGGACAGACGGCAGAACTTGGGCGAAATCGACGGCCTGTTGCGGGGTCAGGCGGCGACGAAACGCCTGAAGAACGCCCTGAACTGCGGTGTAGGTCGCATTGTCCGAGGTCAGATTCATCGCCTCGCGTGCGTCGGCCAGAAAGGCCTGCCATTCGCGGCTGGCTTGGCGGTAGGTCCAGGGCATGGGCACGGGGTGCGGCCTCGGGTTGGGTAAGGGAGTGTTGCGCAGGCCCGGCGGCGGCGCAATTGACTTGGCGCGCGGTCTGTGCGGGTTTTGCGACGTAGGGAGGACGACCAGATGAAACGCGCGATGACCGAGGCCGAGCGTGGC
>JANMCI010000040.1:0-13411 GCA_031361245.1 Rhodobacterales bacterium | reverse complement strand
CACGGCTGGGAGATGCGGGTGCTGATGCCGGCTTACCGTGCGCTGAGGGCGCAGGCGGCGAACTGGCCGGTGGTCTGGGTCGAAGACGGTCTTTGGGGCGGGGAGGGGCGGGTGCTGGCCGGCGAGGTGGGCGGGGTCAGCGTGCTTTTGCTGGACGCGCCGCATCTTTTTGACCGCGAAGGTGGCCCCTATTCGGGGCCTGCCGGCGATTGGCCGGACAATGCGCAGCGCTTTGCCGCGCTGTCATGGGTGGCAGCCCGAATTGCGCGCGAAGGGCTGAGCGACGGGTGGTCGCCGCAAATTCTGCACGCGCATGACTGGCAGGCCGGTTTCGCGCCGGCCTATCTCGCTTATGGCGGCTCGGGCGGTGTGGGCTCGGTTCTGACCATCCACAACATCGCGTTTCAGGGCTGGGCACCGGCTGCGATGATGGGCGATCTGCGGCTGCCGTTTGACGAGTTTCATCCGGCCGGGCTGGAATACTACGGCGGGCTGTCGAGCCTGAAGGCCGGGCTTGTCACCTCGGACCGGATCACGACCGTCTCGCCGACCTATGCGGCCGAGTTGATGCGGCCGGAGTTCGGCATGGGTCTGCAAGGGGTCATTGCGGCGCGGTCCGTGGTGGTGTCCGGGATCCTGAACGGCGTGGACACCGAGGTCTGGGCCCCGGAAAAGGAAGCGATCCCCTTTTCGGCAACCGCGATGAAGGGCAAGGCCCTGGCTCGTGAGGCGCTTTGCGAGGAGTTCGGGCTGCAGGTGCCGGGGCCATTGGCAATCGTGGTCAGCCGTCTGACCGATCAGAAGGGCATTGACCTTCTGTCCGCCGTCATTCCGGAATTTGTCGATGCCGGTGGCGGGCTTGTGGTCCTTGGCAGTGGCGATCCGGCGCTGGAGGGGGCCGTGCGCGGACTGGCCGCGCATTATCCCGGGCGGGTCGGCTTGCGGATCGGCTATGACGAGGGGCTGAGCCACCGGATGTTCGCGGGCGGCGATGCGGTGCTGGTGCCGTCGCGGTTCGAGCCTTGCGGTCTGACGCAGATGTACGGCTTGCGCTATGGTTGCCTGCCGGTCGTGGCGGCGGTGGGCGGGCTTGCCGATACGGTAATCCACGCCAATCCGGCAGCGATCGCCGCAGGCGTGGCCACCGGCATCACGTTCCACCCGACCGATGCCATCGCTTTTGCCACGGCGATGCGGCAACTGGTGGCGTTGCACGGTGACCGGACAAAGTGGGCGAAGGTTCAGCGCAACGCAATGCGGCAGGATGTCGGCTGGGACCATTCTGCCGCCGCCTATGCCGCCCTTTATGTCGAGATCACCGGATGACACCGCAGCGCACGAACCTGCCGGGCTGTCCGCCGGGCATGCTGCAGACCGCCGGCCGTTCGTGGCCGATGGGTGCCACGGTTGACGTGGGCGGCGTCAACTTCGCGGTCTTTTCGGCCAATGCCAGCTTGATCGAGCTTTGCCTCTTTTCGGACGATGGCCGCAAGGAAGTGGCGCGGCTGTTGTTCGTGGACCGCGATGGCGATGTCTGGCACATGCGGGTCGAGGGCATGATGCCCGGTCAGCGCTATGGTTTGCGCGCCCACGGCCCCTATGCGCCCGAGGACGGCCACCGCTTCAATCCGCACAAGCTGTTGATGGACCCCTATGCCAGAGCCTTTGACGGGCGGCTGCGCTGGTCGGATGCGCTGATGGGTTACCGGGTCGGCGCGTCGCGGGGGGATCTGAGTTTCGACACCCGCGACAGCGCCTTTGCCGTGCCGAAATCCGTGGTGGTCGAGGATCAGGCCGATTGGGGCAAGGATGCAGCGCCAAGACGGCCGTGGAGCGAAACGGTCATCTACGAGGCACATGTCAAGGGTCTGACCGCGCGCAATTCGCGGGTGCAGGGTGCGGCGCGCGGCAAATATGCCGGCATCGCCTCGCCCGCGATGATCGAGCATTATCATCGGCTTGGCATCACGGCGATCGAGCTGTTGCCGGTGCAGGCCTTTTTCGACGACCGCTTTCTGGTGGCGCGGGGCCTGACGAATTACTGGGGCTACAACACCATGGGCTTTTTCGCGCCCGAGCCGCGCTATGGTGGGCGCAATGCCTTGGCCGAGTTCCGCGACATGGTGCGCAGGCTGCACATGGCCGGGATCGAGGTCATTCTGGATGTGGTCTACAACCACACCGGCGAGGGCGACGAATTCGGCCCGACGCTGAGCTTTCGGGGTCTGGACAACCAGAGCTACTACCGTCTGGCCGGGGGCGGTCGGCACTTTGCCAATGACAGCGGCACCGGAAATTCGTTGAATGTCGCCCATCCGATGGTGATGCGGATGGTGATGGACAGCTTGCGCTACTGGGTCGAGTGCTGCCATGTCGACGGCTTCCGCTTTGATCTTGCCACCTCGCTTGGCCGCGAAGCTTATGGATTTGACGCTGGGGCCGGGTTCTTTGATGCAATCCGGCAGGACCCGGTTCTGGCCCATGTCAAACTGATCGCCGAGCCTTGGGACATTGGTCCCGGAGGCTATCAGCTTGGTGCCTATCCGCATCCCTTTGCCGAATGGAACGACCGGTTCCGCGACGGGGTGCGGCGGTTCTGGCGGGGCGATCCGGGCCTGACGTCGGACCTTGCAAAGCGGCTGCTCGGGACGGCGGAAAGCTTTGACCACAGCCGCCGCGCCGCCACGTCGTCCGTCAACTTTCTGACGGCGCATGACGGCTTTACCTTGCAGGATCTGGTCAGCTTCACGGTCAAGCGCAACCTCGCCAACGGTGAGGACAACCGGGATGGCCATTCCGAGAATTACTCGGACAATCTGGGGGTTGAGGGGCAAAGCTCGGACCCCAAGGTCGTGGCGGCGCGGGCCTTGCGCAAGCGCAATCTGCTGACCACGATGTTGCTGTCGCAAGGTGTCCCGATGCTTCTGGCCGGGGATGAGATGGGCCACAGTCAGGCTGGCAACAACAACGCCTATGCGCAGGACAACGAGACGACGTGGATCGATTGGAACAAGGCCGACGCGGCGCTGACAGCGTTCGTGGCGCGGCTGATCCGGCTGCGCGCCGCCCATCCGGTGCTGCGTCAGCGGCATTTCCTGCATGGCCGGGTTCGCCCCGAGGACAAACTCGCTGACGTGATCTGGCGTCGGGCCGACGGCAAGGCACCCGAGCCAGCCCAATGGCACGATCCTGCCTTCAAATGCCTTGGTCTGGAAGTGCGGATGAGCACCCAGCGCCCCTCGGGTCAGGATGCCATTTTCATGGTGTTCAACCTGGGGTCCGAGCAGAGCCTGACTTTGCCCGACACGGCGCCCTCGTGGCGTCTGCTGCTGGACACGACACGCCCGGATGCGGGCGAAGCCCGGGTGCTGTCCGGGCTGACCCTGCCGGCCAATTCCATCCTCGTCTTTACCCCTGAACCTGCTGGAGGCCCGAAATGACCGTCACCATCGTCGCAACCAAGCCGATCGCGGGACAAAAACCCGGCACCTCGGGACTGCGCAAGAAGACCCCGGTGTTCATGGGGCCGCATTATCTGGAGAACTTCGTTCAGGCGATCTTTGACGTGGTCGGGGCCAAGGGGAAGACATTCGTACTGGGCGGCGACGGGCGCTATTTCAACGACCGGGCGGCGCAGGTAATCCTGCGGATGGCGGCGGCCAATGGTGCTGCGCGGGTGATCGTGGGGCAGGGGGCGGTTCTGTCAACTCCGGCGGCCAGTCATCTGATCCGGCTGAACAAGACGGACGGCGGCATCATCATGAGCGCCTCGCACAATCCCGGCGGGCCGCATGAGGATTTCGGGGTCAAGTTCAACATGCCCAATGGTGGTCCCGCGCCGGAAGCCGTGACCGAAGCCATGTTTCAGCGCACCACCGGGATGACCGAATACCGCATCGTCGAGGCGCAGGATGTCGATCTGTCGGTGATCGGGCGCAAGAGCCTGGGCGCCATGGTGGTGGATGTGGTGGACCCGGTCGGCGACTATGCCGCGCTTATGGAAAGCCTGTTTGATTTCAAGGCGATACGGGCGCTTTTTGCCTCGGGATTCCGGATGCGGATGGACAGCATGTGCGCCGTGACCGGGCCTTATGCTGTTGAAATCCTTGAAAACCGTCTGGGGGCGGCCAAGGGGACGTGCGTCAACGCGACGCCCTTGCCCGATTTTGGCGGGATGCATCCAGATCCCAACCCGACCTGGGCCAAGGCGCTGATGGACGAGATGTTCGGGGGGGATGCGCCGGATTTTGGTGCGGCATCCGACGGTGACGGCGACCGGAACATGGTGGTGGGGCGCGGCATCTATGTCTCGCCCTCGGACAGTCTTGCAGTTCTGGCGGCCAATGCGCATCTGGCGCCGGGTTACAAGGCGGGGCTGAAAGGGGTGGCGCGGTCGATGCCGACCTCGGCTGCGGCGGACCGGGTGGCGGAAGCGCTGGGGATCGCGTGTTATGAGACGCCGACGGGGTGGAAGTTCTTTGGCAACCTTCTGGACGCCGGAATGGCCACGATCTGCGGCGAGGAGTCCTTTGGCACCGGGTCCGACCATGTGCGCGAAAAGGACGGGCTGTGGGCGGTGCTGTTGTGGCTGAACATCCTTGCCGTGCGGCGCGAGTCGGTGGCGGCGATCCTGTCGGCGCATTGGGGCAAGTTCGGGCGCAATTACTACTCGCGCCACGATTTCGAGGCGATTGCGACCGACAAGGCCGATGCGATGATGGCGGCGTTGCGGGCCAGCCTGCCGGGGCTGAAGGGTCGCGGGGTCGAGGGGTTGACCATCGCCGGTGCCGACGATTTCGCCTATACCGATCCGGTCGATGGCTCGGTCTCCAAGGCGCAGGGGGTGCGGATATTGTTCGAGGATGGCAGCCGGATCGTGCTGCGCCTGTCGGGCACCGGGACCGAGGGCGCGACGCTGCGGGTCTATCTGGAGCGCTATGCGGCGGGGCCGAAGGGGCTGGACCTGGATCCGCAGGTCGCCCTGGCGCCGATCATCCGGGCGGCGCATGATCTGGCGGGAATTGCGCGGTACACCGGACGCTCCGAGCCTGATGTGGTGACCTGAGCGACGCGGCAGGGGGCCGTCTGCCCCCTGCACCCCCGAGAGTATTTCGAAAGGTGCAATGGCAAGGAAACGACAAAGGCGGGTCGGTTCAGGGCATGAGTTTGGCCGGGCTTGCTGTTTGCTGGCGCCAGAGGTGCATCATGTCAGACAGACGGTCAGGGCGGCAGGCGCGGCAGTTGGAGCGGTCCAAGAAGGGCGGCGGAATGGGGCGGCCTTACATTGTGCGCAACATTCCGACCTATGACGTGCTGTCCGAGGAGAACCTTGTTCGCATCGAGGCGGCGGCGGACCGGGTGCTGGCCGAGACCGGCATCGAGTTCCGCGAGGATCCGGTGGCGCTGGACCATTGGCGGCGGGCCGGGGCGCGGGTTGAGGGTGTCCTGGTCAAGTTCGAACCGGGGATGCTGCGCGAGATTCTGAAATCGGCGCCGTCGACGTTCACCCAACACGCGCGCAACCCGGCCAATTCGGTGAAAATCGGTGGAAAGTCGGTGGTGTTCTCGCCTGCGTATGGCTCGCCCTTCGTGATGGATATCGACCGCGGGCGGCGGTTCGGGACGCTGGAGGATTTCCGGAACTTCATCAAGCTGGCGCAGTCCTCGCCCAATTTTCACCACTCGGGCGGGACGATCTGCGAGCCGACCGATGTGCCAGTGAACAAACGGCATCTGGACATGGTGCTGGCGCATATGACGCTGTCGGACCGGCCTTTCATGGGGTCGGTGACGGCGGAGGAGCGGTCGGAAGACACTATCGAGATGTGCCGGGTGCTGTTCGGGGCGGAGTTCGTGGACCAAAACTGCGTGATCCTGGGCAATGTCAACGTGAACTCGCCGCTGGTCTGGGACGGGACGATGACCCGCAGCCTCAGGGCCTATGCGCGGGCAAATCAGGCGGCGGTGGTGGTGCCGTTCATCCTTGGCGGCGCGATGGGGCCGGTGACCAATGCGGGGGGGATCGTGCAGTCGCTGGCCGAGACGATGGCCGGTTGCGCCTTGACCCAACTGGAACGCAAGGGCGCGCCGGTGATCTTTGGCAACTTTCTGTCGTCGATGTCGCTGCGGTCCGGCAGCCCGACCTTTGGCACGCCCGAGCCTGCGATCGGGTCGATGGTGATCGGGCAGTTGGCGCGACGGTTGAAACTGCCGCTGCGCTGTTCGGGGAATTTCACCACATCAAAGCTGCCCGACGGGCAGGCGATGATGGAGGGGACGATGAGCATGCTGGCCGCCGTGCATTGCGGGGCGAATTTCATCCTGCATTCGGCAGGCTTCCTCGACGGGCTTTTGAGCATGTCCTATGAGAAGTTCATGATGGACGCCGATCTGTGCGGGGCGCTGCATACCTATCTGGACGGCGTGAAGATCAGCGACGATGAACTGGCGGTAGAGGCCTTTGCCGAGGTCGGGCCGGGCAACCACTTCTTCGGCTGTTCCCACACGATGGCGCATTATGAAACCGCGTTCTGGGACAGTGATCTGAGCGACAACGAGCCTTACGAAAAGTGGGAGGCGGCGGGGTCCACGGATGCGGCCACGCGGGCCAACCGGCTATGGAAAAAGCGGCTGGCCGAATATGAGGCCCCGGCGATGGATGTCGCGGAAAAGGACGCGCTGGAAGACTTTGTCGCCCGCAAGAAGGCCGAGACGAAGGATGCGTGGTATTGAACGTCCAGATCTGGACGTTTATTAAAACCATGCAATATCAGTATGTTAGATTCGGAAAATTAACCCCGCCTTAACCTGTCCCCGAAACCGGCTCAGGTCCTGAGCCCGGTTTCCTCAAGCAGACCCTGCCGTTTGGCCTCATAGTAATAGCCCTTGGCATACCACATCACGGCGCGGCTTTCGCTGCCATGGGAGACCAGCCACGCCCCGCGCAGATAGCGGCCGGCGTATTTGAGATTGGTTTCGGCATCCAGCAGCCCCGAGGGCGACCCACGATAGCCCATGGTCTGGGCGGTCTGCGGCAGGATCTGCATCAGGCCGTAATAGGGTCCGTTGCGCGCGGCGGGATTGTAGCCGCTTTCGCGCTGGATCACCCGGTGCAGAAGGCTTTCGGGGATGTCGTGGATGCGCGCATATTTGCGGATCAGGGCCCGCATTTCGGGCGTCTCGCCAGAATTGAGCCCCGCCCGGCTGACGGGGGCGGAGCGTGACCGACCGCAGGCCGACACAAGGGCGGCGGCGGCAAGGCTGGCAAAGGCGCGACGTGAGAGAACCATGGTTCGGGGATCCTTTGGGACAACCTGCCTCTTATAGCGTGTCAGGTTTGGATGAAATCGAAAATCGCTGACTCTCGCATCCGCTCGAACGCGCTTTTCGATCATGAAGTTCAGTCAAAACCAGACACGCTCTATCCTGCAAGTGCGGGCCGGAAAAGGTGACGTGGCGCGTTTCCCTCCCCCCTCGGCGGGTTTCACCCAAGGGGCGGGCTTTTGGCGCATGGTCATGGTATTGTGATGGTGTTCGGCCACCTTGGTTTTACCCGTCGCAAATCCGGGGGGCAAATCCGGGGGGTTGCCAGTTTGAAAACGCCATATATAGTTGCGTTAAGAAATGGTCACAGACAGTTGCTTGCGGAGTGCACGGCCGGTTGGCCAAAAGGTTGAAGAGGCATGGACGGCGATTTTCGAACTCACTTTGTGCGGGACCCGGCCGGGTTGAAACATTTTCCGGCGCTGGTTCTGAATGCCGACTATCGCCCGCTGAGTTATTACCCGCTGTCTTTGTGGCCCTGGCAGGAAGCGATCAAGGCGGCGGTGCTGGAGCGGGTGCAGGTGGTCGCGGAATACGATCAGGTCGTGCGAAGCCAGAGGCAGGAGTTCCGCATACCCAGCGTCGTTGTGCTGAAAGAATTCATCCATCCCCAGAAGCGCGTGGCATTCACGCGCTTCAATCTTTTTCTGCGGGACGAATTCAGCTGTCAGTATTGCGGTGCCAAGGGGGAACTGACCTTTGACCATGTCGTGCCGCGCTCGCGGGGCGGGATCACGTCATGGGGCAACGTGGTGGCGGCCTGCTCGCCGTGCAATCTGCACAAGGGCAGCCGGACGCTCAAGCAGTCCGGCATGCAACTGTCGCGGATGCCGCGCCAGCCGTCGACCGAAGAGATGCTGGCGCATGGCCGCCGCTTCCCTCCGGGCCATTTGCATCACAGCTGGATGGACTATCTGTACTGGGATGCCGAACTGGACGCCTGAAGCGTGTCCGGTTTGAATGGTGCAGAAAATCGCGACCTCTCGCCCTCGCTGGAACGCTTTTTTCGATGAAGATGCTCTTAAAAACCAGACACGATCCATGGTGTCCGGGGTGTCGTGAAGCTGTTACAATTCCTTCACATTGGCGGTGATATGTGATCTGTCGCGGGAACTGAACCTGCGGAGTAGCCCATGTCAATTGCCCTGATGACAGCCGCCTCTGATCTGATCGTGGCCCTTGCCTGCGGTGCGGTGATCGGGTCCGAGCGCCAGATCAGGCAGCGCATGGCAGGGCTGCGGACCAATGCGCTGGTGGCATTGGGGGCGGCGGGGTTCGTGATCTTTTCGCAGCTTTTCCCCAATGAGGTCAGCCAGACGCGGGTGGCGGCACAGGTCGTGTCCGGCATCGGCTTTCTGGGCGCCGGCATCATCTTTCGCGACGGATTCAACGTGCATGGGCTGAACACGGCGGCCACGCTGTGGTGCGCGGCTGCGGTCGGGCTGATGGCGGGTGCGGGGGCGTGGTCGTTTGCCGTGCTGCTGACGGGACTTGTGGTGTTCATCAATCTTGGTCTGCGGCCTCTGGTCAAATTGCTGAAGAAATACACTCAGGCCGGGGTGCCGCTGTCCCGGACCTACCGCGTGGCGCTGACCTGTGTGCCGCAGGACGAGGCGGCAATGCGCGCCCTGATCCTGCGAACCCTGACCAGCTTCGGGCTGCATCTGTCGGAAATTGCCGGGCAGACGCTGGAGGGCCGTGTCGAGGTCACCGCAGTGGTCAGCGGCGACGGGACGAGCGATCAGATGCTGGAACAGGCCATCCAGCGTCTTGCGGTCGAGCCCGGCCTGTTGAAACTGCACTGGGAACTCGCCGATGACGCCTGACACCTTCTTGATTTCCGCACAGCCTGCTAGACTCTGTCCCTGAGCGGGAGTAAAAGCGCGCCGTTAGCGCTAACGGCGATTTCCGAAATACGAGGTCCAAAATGGTTTCCCGCGTCATTCCGGTCGATCCGTTCGACCTTGTGATCTTTGGCGGCACAGGCGATCTGGCCAAGCGCAAGATCCTGCCAGGACTGTACCGACGGTTTCTGGGTGGCCAGATGCCGCTGGAAAGCCGGATCGTCGGTGCGGCACGGGCTGCGATGACGGATCAGGGCTATCGCGCGCTGATTGGCGCTGCGATCGAGGAATTCGTGCCGGCAGAGCGTCGGGATCCTGTGACGATCGCGGCGTTTCTGGAGCGGCTGTCCTATGTCTCGATCGACGCGACGGTCGAGGGTGGGTGGGAAAAGCTGAAAAAGCTGGTCAGGCCCAATGTGGTCCGGGCGTTTTATTTCTCGGTGGCGCCGTCGCTGTTTGGCGATCTGGCCGAAAAGCTGCACGAGCATGACATCGCGGATGCGTGGAGCCGGATCGTGGTGGAAAAGCCGTTCGGGCGGGACCTGACCTCGGCCCGCGCGCTGAACGCGACGCTGGCCAGGTATTTCACAGAGGATCAGATCTACCGCATCGACCATTATCTCGGCAAGGAAACCGTCCAGAACCTGATGGCGGTGCGCTTTGCCAACATCCTGTTCGAGCCCTTGTGGAAGGCCGAATATGTCGATCACGTCCAGATCACGGTTGCCGAAACGGTCGGCGTGAATGGGCGCGGGGCCTATTACGACAAGTCGGGCGCCATGCGGGACATGGTGCAAAACCACATGATGCAGCTTTTGTGCCTGATCGCGATGGAGCCGCCCTATCACTTTGATCCCGCCGCTGTGCGTGACGAAAAGCTCAAGGTGATCCGCGCGCTGGATCCGGTCACGCCCGAGCATATCGTACGCGGCCAGTATCTGGCGGGTGGCGGCGAGGGCGGCTATCTGGAGCATTGCGAGGACCCGAATTCCAGGACGGAAAGCTATCTGGCGCTGAAGGTCGGGGTGTCGAACTGGCGCTGGAAGGGCACGCCGTTCTATCTGCGCACCGGCAAGCGGCTGCGCGCCCGGGCGTCGGAGATCGCCATCACCTTCAAGGAACCGCCGCATTCGATCTTTGACGATGCGAAGGGTTGGCGCGAAAACGTGCTGGTCATCCGGCTGCAGCCCAATGAGGGGATGGAGCTGATGATGATGATCAAGGAGCCGGGGCCGGGCGGCATGCGTCTGATGCAGGTGCCCTTGGACATGTCGTTCGCCGATGCCTTGGGGGCCGAGGCCGAGGATGTGCCGGACGCCTATGAACGGCTGATCATGGATGTGATCCGCGGCAACCAGACGCTCTTCATGCGCGGCGACGAGGTCGAGGCCGCCTGGGCCTGGACCGACCCGGTCATCCAAGGCTGGGAGGCGCGGGGCGACAAGCCGCAGGGCTATGATCCAGGCTCGAGCGGCCCGGAGGATGCGCTGATGCTGATGCACCGCGACGGCCGCCGCTGGCGCGAGATCAAGGGATGAAGCTGAAGGTCTATCCGTCGCGCACCGCTTTGATGGCCGGGCTTGCCGAAACCATCTCCGCCGAGTTGCGCGACGCCCTGCAGACCGGCCCCGCGACGCTGTCGGTACCCGGCGGGACGACGCCGGGGCCGGTGTTTGATGCCTTGGCGCAGGCCGATCTGGACTGGAACCGCGTCGCTGTGGTGCTGAATGACGAGCGCTGGGTGGGCGAGGACAGCCCCCGCTCCAACACCCGCCTGCTGCGCGAACGGCTGCTGACGGCCCGCGCGGCCAAGGCGCGGCTGTTGCCGCTTTACGCACCGGACATGACACCGGAAGAGGCGATGACCCTTCTGTCGCGCGCCATCGAGCCGCATCTGCCGCTGTCGGTGCTGCTGCTTGGCATGGGCAACGACATGCACACGGCGAGCCTCTTTCCCGGCGCCGACCATCTGGCAAAGGCGCTGTCGCCGGATGCGCCGGTCCTGATGGCCTTGCGCGCCGAGGCCGCGGGCGAGCCGCGCATCACGCTGACCGCCCGCGTTTTGCAGGCGGCCCGCAACATCCACATCCTGATCACCGGCAGCGACAAGCGGGTGGCCCTTGAACGGGCCCTGCAATTGCCGCCGCAACAGGCCCCGGTCAGCGCCGTGCTGGACCGGGCCACAGTCCACTGGGCGGAGTAGATCATGCAAGACAAATGGCAGACCCTGCGCAACCATCACGACAAGGTCAAGGCGCGCCCGATTCTCAAGCTTTTTGAAGGGTCCGGCCGCGCCCAGCAATTCTCGGTCAAGGCGGGCGAGATGATGCTGGATTTCTCCAAGACCAACATCGACGAGGCCGGCATCTGCCTGCTTCTGGAATTGGCCGAAGTCTCTGGCGTCGCCGCCAAGCGTGACGCGATGTTCGGCGGCGAGAAGATCAACGACACCGAAGGCCGCGCCGTGCTGCACACTGCACTGCGCGCGCCAAAGGGCGTCAAGGTCATGGTCGATGGCCACGACGTGATGCCCGAGGTCCATGCCATCCGCGCCCGGATGTCCGCATTTGTCGAGGATGTCCGCTCCGGTCGGTTCAAGGGTCAGGGTGGGCCGATCACCGATGTGGTCAATATCGGCATCGGCGGGTCCGATCTGGGTCCGGTGATGGCGACGATTGCGCTGTCGCCCTATCACGACGGGCCGCGCGTCCACTATGTCTCGAACGTCGACGGGGCGCATGTCGCCGATGTGCTGAAGGGGTTGAACCCTGAAACCACACTGGTGATCGTCGCCTCGAAAACCTTCACCACGATCGAGACGATGACCAATGCCGACACCGCCAAGGCGTGGATGGCCAAGGTGGTCAAGAACCCCGGCGCGCAGTTTGCCGCCGTGTCAACGGCGGCTGACAAGACTGCCGCCTATGGCATTGATCCCGCGCGGGTTTTCGGGTTCGAGGATTGGGTCGGCGGGCGCTATTCGCTGTGGGGACCGATCGGGCTGTCCGTCATGCTGGCCGTGGGGCCCGAGGCGTTCGGCGAGGTCCTGCAAGGCGGGCGCGCCATGGATGAGGAGTTCCTGTCAGAGCCCTTCATGCACAACATGCCCGTCCTTCTGGCGCTGGTTGGCATCTGGCACAACCAGATCTGCGGCCATGCCACCCGCGCCGTTCTGCCCTATGACCAGCGCCTGTTGCGCCTGCCGGCCTATCTGCAGCAACTGGAGATGGAATCGAACGGCAAGCGCGTGGCGATGGATGGCAGCGACCTGACCGTCGAAAGCGGCCCGGTGGTCTGGGGCGAGCCCGGCACCAACGGGCAGCACGCCTTTTATCAGCTGATCCATCAGGGCACCCGCACCGTGCCCTGCGAATTCATGGTGGCCCGGTCGGGCCATGAGGCCGATCTGGCGCACCAGCATCTCCTTCTGGTGTCGAACTGCCTTGCCCAGTCCGAGGCGCTGATGCGGGGGCGTTCGCTGGACGAGGCCACGGCGATCATGGCCAAGAAGGGGTTTGCCGGCACCGAACTGGACCGTCAGGCCCGCCACCGGGTCTTCCCGGGCAACCGCCCGTCAACGACGCTGGTTTACCCAAGGCTGACCCCGTTCGTTCTGGGCCAGATCATCGCCCTTTATGAACACCGGGTGTTCGTCGAGGGCGTGATCCTTGGCATCAACTCGTTCGATCAATGGGGGGTGGAGCTGGGCAAGGAACTGGCGCTTGCCCTGCAACCGATCCTTGAGGGCAAAGAGGGGGTCGAGGGCAAGGACGGCTCGACGGCGGCGCTGGTTGGGTATCTGAAAACCTGATTTCGGGCGCGGCTGCGGGGGCGGAAAACGTCGTGCCAAAGCCTGCGACAGGGGTTAATTTCAGGTTAATGGAAACCGGTAACTACCTGAAATAAAACATAAAAAGGCGATGTCTCTTTTGACGACACCGCCGGTCTTTCGGCGCGATCTGGGCCGGTTCAGCGCAGGGCCGCAGTGACGATGACTTCGACCTTGTAGTCGGGGGTGGCGAGCTTTGCCTCGCCCGTCGCGCGGGCCGGGGTGTGGCCTGCGGGGACCCATTTGTCCCAGACCGCATTCATCTCGCCAAAGGTCTTGATGTCGGCCAGCCAGATCTGGGTCGACAGGATGCGGGTCGTGTCGGTGCCCGCGTCGGCCAGGATACGGTCAACCTCTGCCAGACAATCGGCGGTCTGCTGGGCGACGCTGCCGCCGGGCTTGCCGACCTGACCCG
>JANMCI010000020.1:0-3718 GCA_031361245.1 Rhodobacterales bacterium | reverse complement strand
CGTGGAAAGAACCCCGACGCCCCGGCCAACCTTTCAAGAGTGGTCGTACTGTAACGCTGCAGTGGCCACATGGTCATAAGACAAACACTGCGTTTCTGGCGAAGCGACGTGACCAGCAGCGCGCCTTTTCCGCGCTCAAATTGACCTGACTCTGTTTTTCGTTGCGAGGCGAGTCAAGTTCCGCTCTGGGCCGAGAGCGGCATCTATGATTCATCCAGAAGAATGCCAGGTTCGCTGATTGCTATCCCGACGGGCTTCCTAAAGGGTTGAGCGTTGCAGTTCTGTCGTCTGGCAGCGCAATGCCGAAGTGGACACTACCCCCACCGCTCTCTCAGCTTGCCCGATATGTCGATGACGGGGCGCGGGTTGGGCGGGGTTCTGTCGGCCGCAATCGGCAGGGACCAATGGATCACGTCGAACAGATCCAACATCTTCTGGGGCAGAAATCGGCTTCGTATGGCGTGCAGGTGCCGGTCGCCATTTCGGCTTTGGTGGGTGACGTAAAAGCGCAGGGGAACGCCCAGAGTCAGATTGTCCTTGGCGCGGGTCATGGCGACATAAAGCAGTCGGCGCTCTTCGTCGATTTCGGCACTGGACCCGGTGCCAAGGTCCGAAGGGAGACAGCCATCGACCACGTTCAAGACAAAGACAGCCTTCCATTCTTGACCCTTGGCCGAGTGGATGGTGGACAGGATCAGATAGTCTTCGTCGCGCAGGGGCACACCCGCCTGCCCACTGGTCGCATCCGGCGGGTCCAGCGTCAGGTCGGTCAGAAACCGTTCGCGGCTGGGATAACCGGCTGCGATTTGTTCCAGTTGCAACAGGTCCGCCCGTCGGGATTCGGGATCTTCATGAATGCGGTCCAATTGCGGGTCGTACCAGGCGCACGCCTGCGCGATGCCCGCAGGCCAGTCCGCCCGGGACAGGCTGCTCAACATGGCCACAAAGCCCCGCCAATCCTCTTGAGCACGCGGCGGCGCTGGCAGGGCCGTCAGGGCCCGCATCGGGTCGGGCTGGTCATCGATGACGTCCAGCACACGCTGGGCCGTGGTCGCACCAACGCCTTCGACCAGTTGCAGCACGCGAAAGCCTGCAACGCGGTCGCGGGGGTTCTGGGCAAAACGCAACAGGGCAAGAACGTCTTTGACATGGGCGGAATCGAGGAACTTCAGCCCGCCGAACTTTACGAACGGCACCTTGCGCCGGGTCAACTCGATCTCCATCTGGCCCGAATGGCTAGAGGTGCGGAATAGCACCGCCTGCTGCGTCAGCCGCATCCCCGCCTCGCGGTTTTCCAGAATCTGATCGACGAAATGGCGTGCCTGATCGGCCTCGTTCAGCAGCGTGACGAGACGGGGCTTCTGCGAGGATACCCGTTCGCTCCACAGGTTTTTGGTGAACCTCTCTGCCGCCTGATCGATCACCGCGTTGGCGGCCGCAAGGATCGGCTGAGTCGAGCGATAATTGCGGTCCAAAGTGATGACCTCGGCCGGCGGCGAGAAGCTGGCCGGAAAGTCGAGAATGTTGCGAACCGTCGCCGCACGGAATGCGTAGATCGATTGCGCATCATCGCCAACGACGGTCAGTCCACGTCCATCCGGCTTCAACGCCAGCAGGATGCGCGATTGCAGCCGATTGGTGTCCTGATATTCGTCAATCAGGACATGGTCCCATTTGGCACCGATATGGGCGGCAAATTCGGGATGCTCCATTACTTGTGCCCAGGCCAACAAAAGATCGTCGTAGTCGAGTACATTCTGCGCCTGCTTGGCCGCGACATAGCCCCCGAACAGTTGCTTCAACTCGGCCTTCCAAATGGCGCACCATGGGAAAGTCTGCCGCAAGACATCGGTCAACTGCTCGTCAGAGTTCACGGCGCGCGAGTAAATCGCAAGGCAGGTGGCTTTGGTAGGAAAGCGAGATTCGGTCTTTGACAGGCCCAGATCATTTCGCACCAAGTTCATCAGATCTGCAGAATCTTCGCGATCATGGATGCTGAAATCTGGACTGAGGCCAATCTCGACCGCATGTTCGCGAAGGATGCGCGCGCCAATCCCATGGAAGGTTCCCGCCCAGGCGAGCGCCCCCTCGGGAAAACCCGCGCCAAGCGCCTGCGCGGTGATCCGCTCTACCCTGCGGGTCAATTCCGTGGCAGCCCGGCGCGAGAAGGTCATCAAGAGAATGCGGCCAGGGTCGGCGCCGTTGACCATGAGGTGGGCGACCCTGTGTGCCAGGGTGTTCGTCTTGCCAGAACCCGCGCCCGCGATCACCAGCAAGGGCGGCGGCAAACCCTCCCCCCTCACGCCGAACTCGACGGCCTGACGCTGTCGGTCGTTCAATTTGTCAAGGTAGGCTGTCGTCACGGCACTGTTCTCCTGCCCATTCGGTATGATGGTACATCAGCTAGAACATTAATAGAACATTCGATTTCATTGGGGCGTCTTGTATGTAAGGAGCCATCTCTCACGGTCTGGTCCTGGAGAGCTGTCTTGCGGATTTCTGCGCTGGATCACGTTTCTACCCATCGCTGATGCACGAGGCGGGACGACCCGAAACAACTGTTGGGAGCGGCTCATAAGACATGGGAAATCCCCCGTTCCCCATGTCCGATCCAACGTCCAGCTAGACCGGCTACCAGTCCAGATCAGACTTTTCGCTGCCCTCTGCGAGCCGAGTGGGAATCCGACACTTTGCAAACCAGCTGTTCGACACAGTCGGCACCTTCACATTCCTGACCTCAATGTCCAGTTCAACTGGCATCAGGGCTGTCGGCATTTCCGACAAGAGTTTTCGAGGAACGCTAGCGGAAGCCAACATCGAGGCGGGCATCAGAAAAAGGGATGGTGGGCGGGCTGTTCGACAGCGGCGCTTTGGCACCGGCTCAATGCGTGTTTCGTTAGGATGAGCAGTAGAGGAAGGTTCGGCAAAACCCTATTCCAAAGGCCGACGGTTTCAAGGTCGCACGACGCCAGAAGTCGGCCCTAAATCACTCATCGTCGACCGGGGGTCACTCATGATTGCATTTGGGTAAAATGAGACTGGATTTCCCTTCCAGGCCTAACCCGGACCAACCAGGCAATCGGTTGTCAGGTCGACCGGAATCTGCGATACTTTTCTCAAATTGTTCAAGGATTACAGGCGATGGCCAAGCCAAAGACCACGGCGTCAACCCCACTTTCGGATCGCGAAAGGCTGTTCGTTGCGGAGTATGTCCTCAGCGGAAAACAGACAGAAGCCTTCATCAAGGCGGGCTATTCTGCTAGGTCCGCATCCTCAAATGCCGTCCGGATGATGGAAAAAGAGAGTGTCCGCGCAGCCATCGCCCGCGAAAGGGCCATGATCAGGCAAAGGCACACCAAGACCGCAGATGACCTGATCGCGGAATACACCCGCATGGGTTTCACCGGCATGTCGCGCTTCATGCGCATCAGCGACGATGGCGCCCCCGTGATCGATCTGAGCGATTGCACGCCCGCTGATCTGGACCTTCTGGCTGAAGTGACTGTCGAATCCTATCGGGAAGGATCCCGTGAAGAGCCGCGCAGGATCAAGAGGATCAAGATCAAACCTTACGACCGGTATCACGCCTTGGACAAACTGGCGCAGCATCTGGGCTTATTCAAAGGGGCGGACACCGTCGCGTTTGACCCGCTTGGGAACCTGCTCCGGGATATTCAGGAGCGTGGGTCAACCTTGCCTGTGCGGGTTGACGGACCAC
>JANMCI010000018.1:0-13680 GCA_031361245.1 Rhodobacterales bacterium | reverse complement strand
TCAAGCCGGATGCCCAGATTGCCCTTGTCGCCCATTTCCACTGCAGAACAGGTCAGGCCCGCCGCTCCCATGTCCTGAATTGAAATGACCGCACCCGATTGCATCAGTTCCAGACACGCCTCCAACAGCCGCTTTTCGGTGAACGGATCACCCACCTGCACCGTCGGGCGCTTGTCCTCGATCGTGTCGTCGAACTCGGCACTCGCCATTGTGGCCCCGCCCACCCCGTCGCGCCCCGTTTTGGCCCCAAGGTAAACCACGGGCATGCCCACGCCCGACGCCACCGAATAGAAAATCTTGTCCACATCGGCCAAACCCGCCGCAAACGCGTTGACCAGACAGTTGCCGTTATAGCTGCGGTGAAACCGCACTTCGCCGCCCACGGTTGGCACGCCAAAGGCATTGCCATAGCCGCCAACACCCTCGACCACGCCTTTGACGAGATGCGAGGTCTTGGGATGATCCGGCACTCCGAACGACAGCGAATTCATTGCCGCAATCGGCCGCGCGCCCATGGTGAACACATCGCGCAGAATGCCGCCCACCCCGGTCGCCGCCCCCTGATAAGGCTCGATGTAGCTGGGGTGATTGTGGCTCTCCATCTTGAAGATCACCGCCTGCCCGTCGCCGATATCGACCACGCCCGCATTCTCGCCCGGCCCGCAAATGACCTGAGGCCCCGTCGTCGGCAGCGTCCGCAGCCACTTCTTCGAGGACTTGTAGGAGCAATGCTCGTTCCACATTGCCGAGAAGATGCCAAGCTCGGTATAGCTCGGCACCCGCCCGACGATGCCCAGAAGCCGCTCATATTCATCAGGCTTCAGCCCGTGCGATGCGACCAATTCGGGGGTGATTGCGGGTTCGGACATCGGAACACTCCTCAAGGCTAGCCGCCTCTTATGACAGGGCGGGCGCGGGTAAAAGGGGCGCTGTGCCTGCTTTGGCATGCAGGCCCCGGTTTTTTGCCAAGACGCAAAATAATTTTGCTGCAATGTAGAATTCTGTCCGACCCCGGCGTCCTTGGGATGCGAAACAATGGAAAGGAACCACCATGACCTTTGGCATCACCGCCCTTTACGCCTCGGCGCTGACAATCATCGTCTTTGTGCTGGCCCAGCTTGTCATCCGCGCCCGGGGCAAGACCACCATCGCCCTTGGCGACGGCGGCGATGCCCGTCTGCTCGAGGCGAGCCGACGTCAGATGAACTTCGTCGAAAACGTGCCGATGACCGTCCTTCTGATGATGATGGCCGAGGGGGGCGGTGCCAGTGCGATGCAACTCCACATCGCAGGCGCGGTCCTGGTGATCGCGCGCATTCTGCATCCCTTCGGCATCCAGATCGACCGCCCCGCCCATCCCCTGCGGATCGGCGGGGCGGTTGCCACCAACCTCGTCCAGTTCGGCCTGATCGTACTTCTGATCATGCAGTACTTCGCCTGAAACCCAACCTCAAATCTGACAGGAAAAATCATGCAATATCTTGCTCTCATCTATTCCGCCCCGGCAAACGAGCCGAAATACGGATCGCCCGAATTCAAGGCGATGATGGATGGCTACAATGCCTTCACGGCAGAGCTGAAGGCGCGCGGTGCCTTTGTCGCCGGTGACGGGCTGAAACCCGTGGAAACCGCCACCTCGGTGCGTGTCCGTGGTGGCAAGACCGAAACCATGGACGGCCCCTTTGCCGAAACCAAGGAACATCTGGGCGGCTATTACCTGATCGAGGTTCCCGATCTTGATGCCGCCGTCAAGGTCGCCGCCATGATCCCCACTGCAGGCTATGGCACGATCGAACTGCGCCCCGTGATGATTTACTGATGAATTCCGCCCCCGATACCGCCGCAGCCCGCCTGCTGGAACAGGCCCTGCGCGCCGACCGGGGGCGGATCCTTTCCGCCCTGATCGCCCGTGTCCGCGACTTTCAGCTGGCCGAGGATGCCCTGCAAGATGCCGCCGCGTCGGCCCTGATCCACTGGTCGAAATCCGATTTGCCCTCCCGCCCCGAGGCCTGGCTGATCCGCGTCGCCTTTCGCAAGGCCATCGACCGCCTGCGCCGCGCGGGCCGCGATGCCACCCAGACCCAGGCCCTGACCATCCTGGCCCACGACGAAGCCGAGGAGGACCACCATGTGATCGCCGATGACCGCCTGCGCCTGATCTTCACCTGCTGCCATCCGGCACTGGAGCCGAAATCCCGGGTGGCCCTGACGCTGCGCACCATCGCGGGCCTGACGACCGCCGAGATTGCCCGCGCCTTTCTGGACAGCGAACCCACGATGGCCCAGCGCCTGACCCGCGCCAAAGCCCGCATCTCGGACGCCGGCATCCCCTTTGCCGTGCCCGGCCCCGAGGATTGGGCCGACCGGCTGCATTCGGTTCTGGCGGTGGTCTATCTCATCTTCAACGCGGGCTACACCGCTGGCCCGTCCGAGCCGCGCGACCTCTGCGCCGAGGCGATCTTTCTCGCCCGCCTCATCGCCGACCTGCGGCCCGGCGAACCCGAGGTGGAGGGCGTTCTGGCCCTGATGCTGATCACCCATGCCCGGCGGGCCGCACGTGTCGATGGGGCAGGCGCCACGGTCGCCCTCGCCGACCAGAACCGCGCCCGCTGGGACCACGCGGCCATATCCGAGGGGCTCCGACTTATCGACACCGCCCTCGTACGCCGTGCGCCCGGCCCCTATCAGATCAAAGCCGCCATCGCCGCCTGCCATGTGGCAGCCGATGGGCCCGACTGGCCCCAGATCGCCTTGCTGTACGAAAGCCTCTACAGGATTGAGCCGACACCGGTCGTACAGTTGAACCGCGCCGTGGCCCTCGCCGAGGCCGGGGCGCTTGACACGGCGCTCGCCATCCTGACGCAACTGGCCACAGCACTTGACGGCTATCAGCCGTTTCATGCCGCTTGTGCGGAATACCTTTCGCGCAGCAATGACTTTACGGCGGCTCGCACGCATTATGACCGCGCCATTGTGCTTGCTGAATCCGCCGCCGACACGGCCTTTCTGGCCCGCAAGCGCGCCGATCTGCCGCTTCATTAAGCGTTCTTGGGTGTGCCCAAAGACCAAAAAAAAGGCCGAGCTTGCGCTCGGCCAAGTCCAACAGGGAGGTATGAAGCGGCAAGAGCGAACTCAATTACCGCCTCGCAAGGACATATAGGGGGAGGGGATGTTAGCGGCAACGTAAAACATGCTGCAAGCGCGGCATTGCCGCTATGCGCGGCGCGCATGGCTGGTCAGTCCTGTTGACGTTTTCGGTATGTCATTATCTCGTCCGTGACGAAATCCCGAAATGCCGCGACACGCTTGGAATGACGCAATTCTTCGGGATACGCAAGAAAAACAGGCACTTCGCCGCTTTCCACATCGGGCAGAACACGCACAAGGTCGGGGCTGTCCTCGGTGATGTAGTCAGGCAGCACGCCGATCCCCAGATGGTTCAGCACGCCCTGCAGCACGCCGAAATAGTTGTTCACGGTCAGGGTTGACGGGATATCATGGCTCATCAGTTCGGCCACCAGCAAGGCGCCGGCGGCAACCTGTGCGGTTCCGGCGTGCTGACTGATCAGGCGGTGATGGGCGAATTCGTCCATGTTCTTGGGCGTGCCATGCTCGGCCAGATAGTTCGGCGTCGCATAAAGCCGCATCCTGATGTTCATCAGCCGCTTGCGGATCAGGTCGGCCTGCGTCGGCTCTTTCATCCGGATGGCGACATCCGCCTCGCGCATCGGCAGGTCCAGCACCCGCTCTTCCAGCATCAGGTCGATCTTGAGTGCCGGAAACTTGGCGTAAAGTTTCGCCAGTCGCGGGGCGAGCCACAGGGTGCCAAAGCCGGTCGTGGTGGTCACGCGCAATTCGCCGAAAACCTCGTCCTCGCTGTCGCGGATCCGTGCTGCCGCCGCATCCAGTCGCCGCGCCATCTGGCTGGTGGCGTCGAACAGCAATTCCCCTTGCTCGGTCAGGATCAGGCCCCGCGCGTGGCGGTGAAACAGTGTCACCGACAGGCTTTCTTCCAGCGCGCGGATCTGGCGGCTGACGGCGGACTGGCTCAGATGCAGCACCTCACCGGCATGGGTCAGGCTGCCCTTGTCGGCCACCGCGTGAAAGATTCTCAGCTTGTCCCAGTCGACCATTGACCCCATCCACGCCTGACAGCCCTTCTATAACACCGAATGTTGCCCCCCTGTCTACCGCCCGCCTTCCCCTTGGCGCGGCTTTTGCCTATTCTGCCGCAAAACAAAGAATGACATCCATTAGAGGCGCATCATGGCAGTTGGCGTATTTGACAGCGGAATTGGCGGCCTGACCGTCCTCGATGCCTTGCAAAAGCGGCTTCCGGATGTGCCCTTTGTCTATTTCGGCGACAACGCCCATGCGCCCTATGGGGTGCGCACCCATGACGACATATTCAACCTGACCTGTGCCGCGGTTGAACGGCTCTGGGACGAGGGCTGCGATCTGGTGATCCTTGCCTGCAACACCGCCTCGGCTGCTGCCTTGAAGCGGATGCAGGAAACCTGGGTCCCGCCCCACAAGCGGGTCCTTGGCGTCTTTGTGCCCCTGATCGAGGCGCTGACCGAACGGCACTGGGGCGACAACTCGCCCCCGCGTGAGGTCGCCGTCAAGAATGTGGCACTTTTCGCAACCCCCGCCACCGTGGCAAGCCGCGCCTTCCAGCGCGAACTTGCCTACCGCGCCATTGGCGTCGACGTCGAGGCGCAGCCTTGTGCCGGTGTGGTCGATGCCATCGAACAGGGTGACGAGATCCTGGCCGAAGCCTTGGTGCGCAGCCATGTCGAATCGCTGAAACGCCGGATGCCCCATCCCGAGGCCGCGGTGCTCGGCTGCACCCATTATCCCTTGATGGCCAAGGTCTTTCAGGATGCGCTGGGGCCGGACGTCAAGGTCTATTCCCAAGCCAATCTCGTCGGCGAAAGTCTTGCGGACTATCTGATACGGCGGCCCGAGATGATCGGGCAGGGCCTGCAAGGCAAGTTTCTGACGACCGGTGATCCGGCCTACGTCTCCAGCAAAGCCACCCAGTTCCTGCGCCGCAAGATCGTGTTCGAGGCCGCCTAGCTCCGGCCAGCAACGGGCCTGCCCGTTGGCCAAGTCATCATCGGTTTCGGTTCAAGAATTCGCCCCATCCTGCGCCGCAATCTCCGGAGGTGCCATGTCTGATCCAGCCGAGCCCGATCCCGCAGAACTTTCCGCCTGGAAGGCCAAGCGCCTTGCCGCCCTGACCGCGCCCGATGGCTGGCTGAACCTGACCGACCGCATCGAGATTCCGCCGGGTCCCCAGACCGTCGGGTCGGCTCCCGACAACGCGCTGATCCTGTCGGGCGGGCCCGGGCACCTTGGCATTCTCTTGCCCGGGTTCAGCTTTCAAACCGGCGCTACCGTCCGCCCCTTTGTGAGCGGGGCCGATTACCCCCAGCTTGCCGTCCCGCCATTCCTGCTCGAAATCCACACCGTCGACGACCAGCCTGCTCTTCGCGTCCGCGACCTGACGTTGCCGCGCCACGTGACCCTCAGCTATTTCCCCTACGACCCCCGATGGACCATCCGCGCCCGATGGGAGCCGTTGACCACGCCGCAAAACCAGACCATCTCGCAAAAGGGTGCCGGGCCGACGAAGGTCACACTGACCCACCGCGCCCATTTTCAGCATGACGGACACGCCGTCACCATGCTTGCGACCCACTGGAAATCCGGCCTTCCGATGTTCGTGATCCGCGACAAGACCTCCGGACGCGAGACCTATGCCGCCTCGCGCTTCCTGATCGGGCAGAAGATCAGCGGCGACGAAATCACGCTGGATTTCAACAAGGCTTACAATCCGCCCTGCGCCTTCACCGACTTTGCGATCTGTCCGCTGCCGCCGCGCGAAAACATCCTGCCCTTTCCCATCCGCGCGGGCGAGCTTGCGCTGACCTGACACGGCCCCTCAGACGCCAAATTTGACTGTTTCGCCGCAATTTATCCCGGCCAGCGCCTGATTTTTGCCACCGAATTCCCTTTGATATGGACAGGCAGTCTGGGTCGAACGACCCCGGCTGCCAGCGCTGCCGTGGTGGGATCAGCGTTGTTTTTCGAGTAGCGCGCCGTATTTCGATCCGGTGCCAATTTTTGGAATGACCCACCATGCCTCTTGGCTCGGATACCGCCGACATTCACATGATCAACATCGCGCTTGTGGCCGCGGATGGATCAGGTCGCGTCTGGCAGGACCCCACCCAGATGATTCCACTGGGCATGAACGGCAACCCCGAAGCCTTTGTCGCGGCGATCAAATCCGGTCTGCCGCTGGTCAACAATCTGCGCGTCCTTTTCAATGAGTTCTCCTTCAATCCCGACGGCTCGATGAATCCCCAGTTCGAGCGGTTCCTCGCAGCCGCTGCGGCACAGGGCTATCAGATCACGTTGGCTTATGGCGGAGGGGATGCCCAGAACATCGGGCTTGGCGATGCCGACCACCCCCGGTTGACCAATACCGAAGCCTATGCCGCGATCGAGGCCAATTTCTCGGACGTGGCCGGCGCCTGGGGCAGCATGATGGACTGGATGGATGCCCACGCCGGCACGGCCGCCGCCGTCTATGGCTGGGAACTGATGAACGAGGCTGCAAGCTACCGCAACACCGTTCGGGCCAACGGCTCCGATGCCAACTATTCCGCCGCCGATTTCGTCGCCCTTTATGCCGATCATTGCGCCCAGTTGGCGCAACTGATCGACGGGCGGGCTGCCGGAAAGATCCTGGTTGGGGGTTGGGGCTACAATGGCGACTTCCTGACGCTGGCGTCAACACAGGTTGGCGGCGGCGTCTCGGCGCTCGACTTCCTGCGGGCCGCCGTCGGGGCTGACCTTGTGTGGTCAGCGCATCTCTATCCCGGCTGGATGGGCACGGACGCCCTGACGGATCCGACGGCCCAGATAGCGCGGCTGGAAGAGATTTACAGCATGCTCACCGGCGATGACGTGCTGCTGACAGAAACAAATATCGACGGCTCGGTGGATGATGCCACTCAGGCCACCGACTACGTCGATGTCATGGCTGCGACGTTCGAGTGGTTCGCGGCGAATGGCATTGGCCTTGGCTGGTATCCCGGGGCTCAGACCGGCTCCTCTCACCTGATCTATGTCGAAAACGATGGATCGGTCACGATCCGGCACCAGCACTCGCTGGCTCACGCGCTGAACGGCTTTTCACTGGGAATGGAGCCGCTCGATCACGCCGGCAATGAACGTATTGCCTCCGTACTGAGCGATGCCCGCCTGCGCAACGAAACCTACGAGATCAACGCGGGCGAAGCCACGTTCGATTTGCTGACCAAAATGGGCTCGGCCTTTGGCTTTGGCGGTGCTGACACGCTGCAAGGCACCACTGTGTCAAACGACTTTCTCTACGGTGGCGGCGGCGATGACGTGTTGAAGGCAACCGGCGGCGATGACTTTCTGTTCGGCCAGAGCGGCAATGACAGGCTCGTCGGCGGTTCTGGCATCGACCATCTGTTTGGCGGTAATGGCCAGGACACGCTGGACGCCGGCATAGGCGCCAACATGATGGCCGGTGGCAGGGGTGACGACCTTTATGTCGTGCGCACTGCGCGTGACGTTGTCCGTGAATTCGCGGGGGCTGGTGTTGATCAGGTCAATACCACCCTGCGCGCCTATTCGCTCGCCTCGTTGCATACCACCAACGTCGAAAACCTCGCCTATACCGGGCTGGCGGATTTTCGCGGCACCGGAAATGCTCTGGCCAATCAGATGACAGGCGGGTCCGGCAATGACACGCTGGGCGGTGGCGACGGGCGCGATACGCTGGCGGGGCAGGGCGGCGATGACAGGCTGACCGGTGGCGTCGGGGTGGATCGCTTCATCTTTGGGCCGGGCATGGGCCATGACGTGATCACGGACTTTGCCGATGATGTCGACGAGATCGTGCTCAACGGCCTTGCCGGGGTGCTGACCGCAGCCGAGGCCATGACCCATGCAACGCAGGTCGGTGCCGATGTTGTCTTTGACTTTGGCGCTGACGGCGGGTTCACGGTGCGCGCCCTCCAGCTTGCCACGTTGAGCGACGACATCGTGATCCTCTGACCGCCGCTCAGCCGCCGCCGCCTGTGCAATTTCCCCTTGCATCTGGGCCCGGCCTCACCAGATAGAGGGCGCACAGGCAATTCAGGCACGGGGTCCGTCATGTCCTATCAAATCGCCATTCTCGGCGCGTCCGGCTATACCGGGGCAGAGCTTGTGCGCCTGATCGCAACCCATCCTTTCATGGAAATCGCAGCACTTTCGGCCGACCGCAAGGCGGGCCTCGCCATGGTCGAGGTCTTTCCGTTTCTGCGCCATCTCGACCTGCCCGTGCTGAAAAAGATCGAAGCGATCGACTTCTCCAAGATTGACCTGTGCTTCTGCGCCCTCCCGCATGGCACCACCCAGCAAGTGATCGCCGCCCTGCCGCGCAACCTCAAGATTGTCGACCTGTCCGCCGACTTCAGGCTCCGCGACCCCGAGGCTTATGCCAAATGGTACGGCCAACCTCATTCCCAGCCCGAATTGCAGGCCGAGGCGGTCTATGGCCTGACCGAGTTCTACCGCGACAAGATCACCAAGGCGCGGCTGGTGGCCGGCACGGGATGCAACGCCGCCACGGGCCAGTTCGCCCTGCGGCCGCTTATCGCCAAGCGGGTGATCGACCTTGACGACATCCTGATCGACCTCAAGGCCGGGGTGTCGGGGGCAGGGCGGTCGCTCAAGGAGAACCTGCTGCATGCCGAGCTTTCGGGCGGCACCCACACCTATTCCGCCGGCGGCAAACATCGGCACTTGGGAGAGTTTGATCAGGAGTTCTCCCTGATTGCCGGCCGCCCCGTCCATGTCCAGTTCACACCTCACCTCCTGCCCATGAACCGCGGCATTCTGGCGACAGTCTATGTCAAAGGCGATCCCGCCCAGATCCACCAGACCCTGGTCGAGGCTTACGCCGGGGAACCCTTCCTCAAGGTCCTGCCCTTCGGCCAGTTGCCCTCGACACGCGACATCGCCGGGTCGAACTATTGCCATCTCGGCGTGATCGGCGACCGCATTCCCGGACGGGCGGTCGTGGTGGCGGTTCTGGACAATCTCAACAAGGGATCGTCCGGCCAAGCCCTGCAAAACGCCAACCTGATGCTGGAGGTTGAAGAGACAACCGGCCTTCTGATGGCCCCGATCTTCCCGTGAGGCACCCATGGCAGGTCTGAAATCCCTCAAGAAAACCCGGCGCATCCAGATCATCGCGGTGGCCTTCGTCGCCCTTGCCCTGGCAACCGGGCTCATCGGCTTTGCCATGCGCGACGGCATCAACTATTTCCGTTCGCCGACACAGGTCACCACCGAGCCGCCAACCCCCGGCGAGGTGTTCCGCATCGGTGGTCTGGTCGAGGTCGGTTCGCTCCTGCGCGGTCAGGGCGATGTTGTGTCCTTCAGCGTGACGGACACCAATGCATCGATCCCCGTCCGCTATGCCGGCATCCTGCCCGATCTTTTTGCCGAAGGTGCCGGCATGGTCGGTTTGGGCAAGATGGAGGGTGACACCTTTGTCGCCTCCGAAATCCTTGCCAAGCATGACGAATCCTACATGCCCAAGGAAGTCATCGACGCGTTGAAGGCGCAGGGCGTCTACAAGGAAGCCGAACCCGGGTCCTGAGAACGCAGGGTTTCCCCGTCATTAACCGATTGGCGAGAGTCTGCCGCCTCAGGCAAGCTTGGGGCCAGTCATGAAATCCGTTCGCCAGATTGCAGAAGAAATCGTCGCCCGCGAGGGTGGCTTCGTCAACGACCCCGACGATCCCGGCGGGGCGACCAACTACGGCGTGACCTTGGGAACGATGCGGGCGCTGCGCCGCGACATCGACCATGACGGCGATGTCGATGTCGCCGATGTCCGCGGCCTGACCCGCGCCGAAGCGGTCGAGATATTCATCCGCCACTACTTTGAACGCCCCGGCATCGGCCTGTTGCCGATCGAGCTGCAGCCCTCTCTGTTCGACATGTACGTCAACGCCGGGGCCAACGCCGTGAAAGTGCTGCAACGTATGCTCACCGCAAGAGGATTTGCCTGCACCGACGACGGTGTGATCGGACCGCAATCCATCGCCGCCGCCCGCCGCCTCGCCGCCACCGGCCCCGGCGCGCTCAACATCGTTTATGGCATCGCGCGTCGCGATTATTACTACGCGCTTGGCGATGCCCGTTTTGCCAGTCGCAAATATGCCCGCCGCCGGGATGGCGGCAAGGGCGGCTGGATCACGCGGGCCGAGGATTTTCTGCCCCCCGAACACCACCTCACCGACGCGCAACACCGCGCCCGTGTGGCCGCCTGGAAATGATGAAAGGACTGACCATGGACATGACCAAGATCGCCGAAACCCTCGGCGCCGCCGTCGAAGACCTCGCCGCCCAGAACGGCGCTTCCCTTCCCGAATACCACCCCACGACCGAAACCGGTCTCAAGGGCTATGACAAACTGATCGACGCGATGAACCGCCTGCCGCGCCCGACCCTGGCGTTGATGACGCTGGCGATCTTCTTTGTCGCCGGTTTCAACCCGGTCTGGTTCGAGGCGCGGATGCAGGCCCTCGCCGCCGTCCCCGAGCCGCTGTGGTGGATCATCGGCGCCGTCATCACCTTCTTCTTCGGCGCCCGCGAAACCCACTACATGCGCGGCCAGACCCCTAAAACCTGACCTGGATTTCGCATTATCTGTCCCCAAATATCCCACGGGAGGTCTGGAGGGTGTGAAACCCTCCAGTTCCGCCCCCACCACCAACCTTGACCTCTGACGCCTGCTCTGGCATCCCCCGGACCAAGAGACAGGATTTGATCAGATGAACCTCTTTGCCGATATCCGCAGCCTTGTCTTGGCTGAACTGGCCGCACTTGCCGACGAGGGGACCCTGCCAAAGGGGCTCGACCTCGCCAATGTCGCTGTCGAGCCGCCCCGCGATGCCGCCCATGGCGATATGGCCGCCAACGCCGCCATGGTGCTGTCAAAGCCCGCAGGCCTGCCCCCCCGCCTGATTGCCGACGCCCTCGCCGCCCGCCTCGTCCGCGATCCGCGCATCAGGGCGGCCGAAGTGGCCGGCCCCGGATTCCTCAATCTGCGCCTGTCGGATGTCGTCTGGCAGGGCGTTGTGAAAGCCGCCCTGACCGATGGCAAGGATTTCGGCCGCTCGACCCTTGGCAAGGGGGCCCGCGTCAATGTCGAGTTCGTCTCGGCCAACCCGACCGGTCCGATGCATGTGGGGCACGTCCGCGGCGCCGTTGTGGGCGATGCGCTGTCCAACCTCCTCGCCTTTGCCGGTTGGGACGTCACCCGCGAATACTACATCAACGACGGCGGCGCGCAGGTCGATGTGCTGGCCCGCTCGGCCTATGAACGCTACCGCGAGGCTTGCGGTCTTGAACCGGAAATCCGCGAGGGTCTCTATCCGGGCGATTACCTCATCCCCGTGGGCGAGGCGATCAGGGCCGAATATGGCGACAGCCTGCTGGACAAGCCGGAATCGGTCTGGCTCGCCGACCTGCGCGACTTTGCCACCGCCCTGATGATGCAGATGATCCGCGACGATCTGGCCCAGCTTGGCGTGCGGATGGATGTCTATTCGTCCGAAAAGGCGCTTTACGGCACTGGCAAGATCGAGGCTGCGATCCAGACCCTGCGCGATCAGGGCCTGATCTACGAAGGCACGCTGGAGCCGCCCAAAGGCAAGGAGCCCGAGGATTGGGAGCCGCGCGTACAGACCCTGTTCCGCTCCACCGCCCATGGCGATGACGTGGACCGCCCGGTGCAAAAGTCGGACGGCTCGTGGACCTACTTCGCGCCCGACATCGCGTATCACTACGACAAGGTCCAACGCGGCTTCGATGCGCTGATCGACATTTTCGGTGCCGACCACGCGGGCTACGTCAAGCGGATGAAGGCGGCGGTGTCCGCCTTGTCCAAGGGCCGCGTGCCCCTGGACATCAAGCTCATCCAGCTCGTCAAGCTCTACAAGAACGGCGAACCCTTCAAGATGTCCAAGCGCGCAGGGACCTTTGTCACCCTGCGCGACGTGGTCGAACAGGCCGGCGCCGACGTGACCCGCTTCATGATGCTGACCCGCAAGAACGACGTCGCCCTCGATTTCGACTTCGCCAAAGTGCTGGAACAGTCCAAGGACAACCCGGTCTTTTACGTGCAATACGCCAACGCGCGGATCAATTCCGTCCTGCGCAAGGCGCGTGAAGCCGGGCTCGATGTGTCCGATGCAACCTTGGCCAAAGCCGACCTCAGTCAACTCAACCACCCCGCCGAGATTGACATGGCCCAGCAAATCGCCGAATTCCCCCGTGAGATCGAAATTGCGGCCCGTGGCAACGAGCCACACCGGATCGCGTTCTATCTCTATGAATTGGCTTCGGAATTCCACGGATTGTGGAACCGCGGCAACGACGATCCCACCTTGCGTTTCCTGCAGGAAGGCAATGCCGCCACATCTTCGGCGAAAATCGCCCTCGCCCGCGCCACGGGCGTTGTGATTTCGGCAGGATTGGCTATTCTCGGCGTCACTCCGGTTGAGGAAATGCGCTGATCAAGGCGTCCCGCTGGTTCGAGCAGGCAATGAAAAGCGGGGTCGGCACGTATCGCCCCTGCATGTGAGGCGATTATGGCGGATCTTCAGTTCGACGATTTCGAAGGCAACTATGCTGCGTCCACGGCCGATGGCCGACTGGAACGGGCCCGGCACATGGTCAGCATCGCAGGGGCCGTGTGTTCCGTGGCGCTGGTGCTGGGTTTGGGTTTTTGGGGATACCGGCTGGCGGTGCGCGACGTGGCCGGTGTGCCCGTCATGCGCGCCATGCTGGGGCCGATGCGGGTGGCTCCGGCCGATCCGGGCGGCAATCAGGCCTCCAACCAGGGGCTTTCGGTCAATGCCGTCGCTGCGACGGGCACCTCCGCCCCGGTGGCCGATGAGCTGACCCTCGCGCCCCGCGCGACAGAGCTTCAGCCCGGCGACACGTCCGCAGCATCAAACACCGGTGCCGTGATCGGCGAAGTCGGTGAAACGACGCCGGTCAACCTCTCCATTTCCGGTCAGGCAAATCCCGCAAACGCTCCAACCCTGCTCAGCGGCGAGGTGGCGCCGTTGGAAGAGGGGGCCGCGACGCTGATTGACGTTGCCACCGGCTCGCCGGTTGATGTGACCGATGCCGATCCCGAATCTGCGACATCGCCGGCATCGACCTATTCGCTGCGGCCGCAACCGCGTCCCGCATCACTGGCCGCCTCTGAAACGCAGGTGTCCAACGTGGAAAACGTCGCCGCCCCCGGCCCGTTGACCGAGATTGACCCGGCGAGCCTTGCCACTGGCACCCGCCTTGCCCAGCTTGGCGCCTTTGACACGCCAGATCTTGCCCGCGAGAAATTCGCCCAGCTGCAAAGTCAGTTCGGCGACTTGATGGCAGGCAAGGCTCTGGTCATTCAGGCAGCGCAGTCCGGCGGCCGCAGCTTCTACCGCCTGCGCGCCCACGGGTTCGCCGGCGATGATGAAGCGCGCCGCTTCTGTGCCGCTCTTCAGGCCGAAGACGCCGATTGCATCCCGGTTGCACAGAGATGAGCGACATTGGCCGGGGTGCGGCCATTTTTGGTTG
>JANMCI010000534.1:0-3400 GCA_031361245.1 Rhodobacterales bacterium | reverse complement strand
CCGTGCGGGCCTGGGCATCGGGCTTTTGCCCTGCCTTGTCGGCGATGTGCAGCCCGAAATGCGGCGGTGCTATGCGCCTCCACCGATGATGAATACGCCGTGGTGGATTGTGGTGGCGCCGGAAGCGTGGGCCCTGCCGCGCGTGCGCGATTTCGTGGCCTATGCCAGCCTGAACCTGCGCCGCCTGCGACCGGCATTGACGGGGGAGATCGATCAGGCCGCGGCGCGGGCGATGATTCTGGAGTTTTCCAGGCTAGACTGACAAGGCGGTGGTCTGGACCACGGTCCGCAGGGCGAAGCTGGATTGCATCTGCCGCACTCCCGGAAGCCGCGCAAGGTAACGGCGGTGGATGCGGGCAAAGTCCTCGGTGTCTTCGGCCATGATCTTGATCAGGTAATCGGCCGAGCCTGCCATGAGGTGGCATTCAAGGATGTCGGGGACGCGGGCGACCTCGCGTTCAAAGGCGTCCAGCAGGTCTTCGGCCTGGGATTGCAGGGTGATCTCGACAAAGACGGTGGTGGGCCGGCCCATCTTGCGGGCGTCCAGCAGGGCGACATAGGCGGCGATCAGGCCGTCCTCCTCCAACCGCTGGACGCGGCGGTGACAGGCGGAGGGGGAGAGGTTCACCCGCTCGGACAATTCGGCATTGGTGATGCGCGCGTCTTTCTGCAATGCAGCGAGAATCCGGCGGTCGGTTGCGTCCAATTCGGTTGGCATGGTGATTTCTTCGGCGTTATTTCGGTTTCACGCAAAATCCTACCGTGAAATCAGGCAGAGGTCACGCAAGTTTCAAAGCATTGCCAGCGAAACTGCGGCACCCTTGGGGAAATGATGCCTTCGCTTTGGAGAGAGACATGAAGATCGGTTGCCCGAAAGAGATCAAGCCGCAGGAATTCCGCGTCGGCATGACGCCCAACGCTGCACGCGAGGCGGTGAACCGCGGCCATGCGGTGGCGGTGGAAACCAAGGCCGGGGTCGGCTCGGGCTTTTCGGACGCCGACTATGTTGCGGCTGGGGCGAAAGTTCTGGCGACGGCGGAGGAGGTCTTTGCCTGGGCCGAGATGATCATCAAGGTCAAGGAGCCGCAGCCGGTAGAGCGGGCGCGGTTGCGCGCGGGCCAGGTGCTGTTCACCTATCTGCATCTGGCGCCCGATCCGGAGCAGACGGCGGACCTGTTGAAATCCGGTGTCACGGCGATTGCCTATGAAACCGTGACGGATGACCGGGGCGGGTTGCCGCTGCTGGCGCCGATGTCGGAAGTTGCGGGGCGTCTGGCGCCGCAGGTCGGCGCCTGGACGCTGCAAAAGGCCAATGGCGGGCGGGGCGTGCTGCTGGGCGGTGTGCCGGGCGTGTTGCCGGCCAAGGTTCTGGTCATTGGTGGCGGTGTCGTCGGCACCCATGCGGCCAAGATCGCGGCCGGGATGGGGGCGGATGTGACGGTGCTGGACCGCTCGATCAATCGCCTGCGCTATCTGGATGATGTGTTTGGCGGCGTGTTCAAGGCGGCCTATTCGGATGCGGCGACGACGATCGAGCTGGCAAGGGCTGCCGACATGATCATCGGCGCGGTGCTGATCCCCGGAGCGGCGGCGCCGAAACTGATTTCGCGCGCGCAACTGAAAGAGCTGAAGCCGGGGGCGGCGCTGGTCGATGTGGCGATTGATCAGGGCGGGTGCTTTGAAACCTCGCATGCCACGACCCATCAGGACCCGATCTATGAAGTGGACGGGATCATGCATTACTGTGTGGCCAACATGCCGGGCGCCGTGGCGCGGACGTCGACGCTGGCGCTGGGCAACGCGACGATGCCCTTCATGCTGGCGCTGGCCGACAAGGGCTGGAAGCAGGCCTGCGCGGATGACAGGCATTTGCTGGCGGGCCTGAACACCCATGCCGGCAAGCTGACCTATGCCGCGGTAGGGGCGGCGCTGGGCCTGCCGGTGATTTCGGCAGAGGCGGCGCTGAAGATCTGAGCGGCGTCAATGCCGGTGAAGGGGCGGCCCCACGGCCGCCTTTTTCGCGTTTTGGGTCGGTGTCCGCATGTGGACACTTTGCAATAGTGTTTTAAAGCAGAGACTTATGATTTCCTGGTAACGGAATCTTAGGTTTTGCGCCCGTTCAGGCCAGTCTTCCGGCACGTGCCCAACCGAGAGCGTCTTCCAGCCGGTCGTCGCCCCAAAACAGCTCTCCGTCCACGACAAAGCTTGGGGAGCCAAAGACGCCAAGCGCCATTGCCTCCTGTGTCGCGGAGGCGAGCGCCGCGGAGATGCGATCGGACTGCGCGGCGTCGATAACACGCTGCGGGTCTTGCCCGATTTCCGCAAGGCTCTGGGACAGGTTGGGCTCCTCACCGGCTGGCTGCCCTGCGTCAAACCAGCGGCGATATGTTGAGCGGGTGTAGGCCTCGCCCCAACCTTCTTCGGTGCCAAGAATTGCCACTTGGTTTGCAAGCACAAGGCCCGGCAAGGGGTAGGGCGCGGGTATCAACGGGGCGAAGCCGTGTCTCGCGGCGCGACGCGCGATATCGCGCCACATATAGGCGGACTTCTCGGACTTGTCCTTGAAGGGGATGTTGTTCTGCGCGACCATCACATGCCGGACATTGAAAGGCCGCCACCGGAACTTGAGCCCCGATGCCTTGGCCACGCCGGGCAATCGCATGACGGTCAAGTAGCTGTATGTGCTGCCGATGGAGTACCAGAAGTCGATGGTCGCCATTCTGGTCTCCCCTTGCCCTGCCCGAGTGGCCCGCGATGGCCAATCATGCCCTTTGAAGACAGAATAGCACGCATTGGCCGTTCAGTCAGCCATGGGCCCGATGCTGCCGCAAATGAAAAGGCCCCCGACGAGGCGGGGGCCTTTTGCAAAGAGTGGTCAGGATTACTTCTTCACCGCAGCCAGGATGTCCTTCAGAACGTCCAGTTCGGACGGGCCGGCCGGCGGTGCGGGCGGAGCCTCTTTCTTCGGCATCATCTTGTTCATGGCCTTGACGATCATGAACACGACAAAAGCGATGATCAGGAAGTTGATGACCGCAGTGATGAAAGCACCATAGGCGAAGACCGGGTTGCCAGCCTCTTTCGCAGCCGCCAGCGAGACCGGTGTGGCATCGGACAGGCTGATGAACATGTCCGAGAAGTTGACCCCACCGAGGATCAGGCCGATGATCGGGTTGATCAGGTCGCCAACCAACGAGCCGACGATGGCCGTGAAGGCCGCGCCGATGATGATACCGACCGCGAGATCCATCACATTGCCCTTGGCAATGAAGTCCTTGAACTCTTTTATCATTCCACTGTTCCCTAATCGTAGCGGCCGTTTCAGCCGCGTTTATGCCTGCATTGGCGCATGACCGAAGCAATATTGCACAATCTGCGGCGTTTTTTAACGGGGAAAATT
>JANMCI010000204.1:0-13503 GCA_031361245.1 Rhodobacterales bacterium | reverse complement strand
GACCTTTGAGGGCAAGCGCGCCCTCAAGCCAACGCGACCACTCTTTGACCCCGACGATCCCAGCCACCTCGGCACCTCGCAGCACCAGCGCCGCCGCCGCATAGTCACCCGATGGCAAGAAAGGCATGACCATCCCGGACTCTGTCCGCGTCAGGACATCGGTGATCTGCCCATCCCGCCGCGTCAGCCACATCGTCACGGCATGGGGATGCCCGCCCGCCATGCCATGGCTGCGCAGGTTGTTCAGTGGAAACATCGCGAATTCGGCCTGGGGTTCCAGAAAAGCCTCGATCCCGGCCCGGTCTGCCGCTGTCGCCGCGATCATGCCCAATCCCCAAGTGCCGCCTGCCACAGCGTCAACGCCGCAACCGCTGCCGTGTCCGCCCGCAGGATGCGCGGGCCAAGCGACAGCGAGACAACTTGCGGCATGGCGCGCAACCGCTGCTGTTCCTCGGCCGAAAAGCCGCCTTCCGGTCCGATGAGAATGGCCCATGGCGCGCCGCGGTCCCCGGTCAGGGCCGTGGGGTCGCCTGCCTTGGCCTCGTCGCACCACAAAAGCTTGCGGTCAGCGGGCCAGTTGGCCAGCAGTTTGTCCAGCGTCATCAGGTCGGCCACTTCGGGCACATAAGTTGCCCCGCACTGCTCCGCCGCTTCCATCGCATGGGCCTGCAATCGATCCTGCCGGATCCGTTCGGAGTTGGTGCGCCGCGTCTGCACCGGCACCACACGGGCCACGCCAAGCTCGACCGCCTTTTCGACGATGAAATCAGTGCGTGCCTTCTTGATCGGCGCGAACAGCAACCACAGGTCCGGCGGCAACCGCAGCGGCGCGGTCATTGCTCCGCACCGCAGCATCCCCGCCCGCTTGCCCGCCTGTTCGACCACGGCCTGCCATTCGCCGTCGCGACCATTGAACAGCAGCACTGACTGCCCGGTCATCAAACGCATGACATTGAACAGATAGTTGGCCTGATCGGCACCAACAGCTACAGGTTGCCCTGAGCCGAGCGCCTGTTCTACATAGAGTCTGATCCGTGCCTCTGCCATGACAGGAAGCCTATGTCCGACGCCCCCAAAACGCCAGAGGCGCCCCCAGAGGTTCGTGCCGTTTCCGATGCGCCACCCGGCAATTGGGTGGACCGCTTCGCCCCCACCGCCACCCGCCCCTATTTGCGGCTGTCAAGGGCCGACCGGCCCATCGGCACGTGGCTGCTGCTGATACCCTGTCTTTGGGGCCTTGCTCTGGCCGCGATGGACGGGGGATTTCGCCCGTGGGACCTGTGGCTCGCCCTGTCCTGTGCCGCCGGAGCCTTCCTGATGCGCGGGGCTGGCTGCACATGGAACGACATCGCCGATCGCGACATCGACGCTCAGGTGGCCCGCACCCGCAGCCGCCCCCTGCCGTCGGGACAGGTCAGTCTCAGGGCGGCCTATGGCTGGATGGTCGTACAGGCGTTGATCGCTGCACTGATTCTGTTCAGCTACAATCGTGTGGCGATCCTGCTCGGCATAGCCTCGTTGGCCCTTGTTGCCATCTATCCCTTCGCCAAGCGCTTTACCTGGTGGCCGCAGGTCTTTCTGGGGCTTGCCTTCAACTGGGGCGCTCTGCTGGCCTATGCCGCCCATTCCGGGTCGGTCGATGGCGCCTCGGTCGCACTTTACGCCTCCGGGATCGCATGGACACTCTATTACGACACGATCTATGCCCATCAGGACCGCGAAGACGACGCGCTGATCGGCGTGAAGTCGACGGCACGACTTTTTGGCGCCAACACCCGGCCATGGCTCTGGGGCTTCATCGCGGCGACGGTCATGCTCATGGGGTTGGCGGTGACGCTGGTTCTGGCCCGACAGGTCGATCTGATCGCCACGCTGATTGCCCTGATGGGCGTCTGGGCCTTTGGCTGGCACATGTCGCTGCAGATGCGGCGGCTGAATGTCGAGGACCCCGTCTCCTGCCTTGTCACCTTTCGCGCCAACCGCAACGCCGGGCTTGTTCCTGCGCTGTTTCTTGCCGCTGCGGCCCTTGCATGATTGCTCCTGCCCCTTTCAGCGCTTAAAGCATCGCCGGATGCCGGCCCTGCCCGCGTTCGTTCTGCCGCCCTCAACCCCAAGGACCCTGGCACAAGTGGCTGATACCGCCGACCCAATCCCGACCGCCAGACCGCCCTACCGTCCGAGCCCCGGCGCTCTGGCGCTGTCTGCCTTCATCACCGCGGCCTCCATCGCGCTGCTGTTGTCCTTCGGGATGGCCCGGGTGGTCGAGACACGCTCGGTGGCCCTGGTCACCTCGCGCCTTCTGGCCGAGGGCTACACCTGGGCCAATGTGGAGGCCAATGGCCTGATCGTCTCGCTGTCGGGCACCGCCCCCAACGAGGCGATGCGCTTTTCCGCGATGAACGTCGCGGGATCGGTCGTCGACAGCGGCCGGCTGCGCGACGGGTTCGAGGTCGAGCCCGCACAAGTCATCGCCGCCCCGCGCTTCTCCGTCGAAATGCTGCGCAACGAAGACGATCTGCAGCTGATCGGGCTTGTGCCCGAAGGCCCCGCGAAAGAGCGGCTGGCCCAAGTCTCCATGACGTTGACGCAAAGCGCGCTTGAAACGGACATGCTGCAAACCGCAGCCTATCCGGCGCCGGAAGGCTGGGACGCGGCGCTGGAGCTTGGCATCACGGCCCTGACCCTTTTGCCCCAGTCCAAGATCTCCGTTTCCGATCAAGGCGTTGTGATCACCGCCATAGCATCGAGCGAGGCCGAGAAGCGCAGCCTTGAGGCCGAGATCGTCAAGGCCACACCCAAGGGTCTGGCGGTGACGACCTCGATTTCCGCTCCCCGGCCGGTGCTGACACCTTTCACTCTGCGATTCGTCCTCGATGGCGACGGCGCGCGGTTCGATGCGTGTTCGGCAGACAGCGACAAGGCCCGTGACCGCATCCTGGCCGCAGCGCACCTGGCCGGTGCCAGCGACTCGATGCACTGCACCGTCGGACTTGGTGTGCCGAGCCCGTCGTGGGCCGAGGCAACCAGTGCTGCGATCCAGACGCTGGGCAAGCTCGGCGGCGGAACGGTGACGTTTTCGGACGCCGACATCACCCTGATGGCTGGCCCGGATGTCACTCGCGCCGCCTTTGACCGCGAAATCGGAGACCTGCGCGCCGCCTTGCCGGATGTCTTTGCCCTGGATGCAAAGATGCCCGAAAAGCCCAAGTCCACCGCCGCCGGACCGATCGAGTTCACCGCGACCCTTGCCGCCGAGACCCACAAGATCGAGTTGCGCGGCCGCCTGACGGATGACCGGGTGCAGGCCGCCGTCGCCAGCTTTGCCAATGCGCGCTTCGGTGGCGGGAATGTCCTTGTGGCGACGGTTCTGGACCCGGAAGCTCCCGATGGCTGGCCACAGCGTGTGCTGGCGGGGCTGCAGGCGCTGGCCGAACTGGACCACGGAACCCTGCTCGTCCGCCCCGATACGGTCGAGGTCGCCGGGATCAGCGGCTCACAGCAGGCCCCGGCCAGAATCTCGCAACTTCTGTCTGACCGGCTGGGACAAGGCCAGACCTTCAAGGTCATCGTCCGGTATGACAAGGCGCTTGATCCCTTGGCGGCCCTGCCCACGCCGCAGGATTGTCTGGATGCCATGAATTCCGTGGTCGCCATCAAGAAGATCACCTTCGATCCCGGATCTGCCGAGCTTGACAACGCTTCTGCGGCCGTGATGGACGCCCTGTCCAAGGCGCTGAAGAATTGCAACGGCGTCAAGATCGAAATCGCCGGCCACACGGATGCCCAGGGCTCGGAGGGCGGCAACCTCGCGCTCAGCCAGGCGCGTGCCGAGGCGGTGATGGTCGCACTTCAAGGACGTCAGGTCGATGTCTCGGGCATGCGCGCCGTCGGATACGGTGAGGGCATTCCGCTTGCCGACAATGGCAGCGAAGCAGGCCGGGTGGCCAACCGTCGCATCGAGTTTACCCTGATCGAACCGCCGCATCTGGACGCAACTGCCGACCTCTCGCTGCCCGAAGCAGCCACAGGTGCCGCCATTCCGGAGGCCCCCACGGCAGAGTCCACCATTTCAAACGACAACATCCCTTCGCTTGCCCCCAAGACCAAGACAGCCCGCCCGCATACCAGACCCAAAGGATGACCGTCAGCCCTTGACCCGGCCGGGCCAAGCGTGAAGACATGCAAGGATCATGAACCGCACTGAATTCACCATTGCCATCGCGATCATCCTGCTTCTGGCTTTTGCCTTTGGCTGGTTTTCCTATTGGCTCTTGCACCGCTTCACCCGGGTCGCCGGTGGCGACATGGCCGAGATGGACCGCTTGGCCCAATCGCTGCATGAGGCCGAAGAGTCCCGCGATCATGCCATACTCTATCTGGAACAACGCGAGTCCGAGCTTTTGAACCAGATCGCCCAGACCGATGCCGAACTGCGCGCCGCGATGGAAGGGCTGCGCGACGCCCGCCACGAGGCGGAAGAGATGCGCGGCTATATCGAGCGAATGCACTCAAACGCCTGACGTCCCGCGCAAATTCCAGCGCTTTTTCGGTCAGACCCCATCCAGACAGGCCGCCATGAGCCGCGAAGCGGGGTCGGTCAGATCGTCGATCACATCGAAATGGTGTCGCCCCGCCGCGGGGGTCCACGGGCAGGCCCATTCTTCGGACAAAAGCCGCGCCTGCCACAGAAACGCAGGCCGCTCTTGCGCGCCGACCCAGACATGCGCAGCGCAGCGCAGCGGCAGTCGCGCCGGGCTTTCGGCGGCGCATTCCGCCTCGGTCAGCCGCAGGTCGGCCTGCATTGCCGTCAGCATGAGCGGCGACAACTCGGCCACCGGCGAGATCGGCACGACACGTGCCAGCCGGTCCAGCCCCAACGTCCCCATCCGCGCCGCCAGATGCCCGCCGGCCGAATGGCCGGTCACCACCACCGGCCCGGCAACCCGCAGGGCGGCGGCAGCCACGGCCGCGGCGACCTCCTGCGTGATCGTGGAAATCCGCGCTTCCGGCGCCAGAGTGTAGGACGGCATCGCCACCGCCCAACCCCGTGCCAGCGCCCCGGCCGCCAGATGTGACCAGCTTTCGCGGCCAAAGGCCATCCAGTAGCCGCCATGGACAAAGACCATCAGACCGCGCGCAGACCCTGCCGGATGGAACAGATCAAACCGATGCCGCGGCCCCGGCCCGTAGATCAGGCCAAGCTCGCCCCGCGCCGTGGCGCGAAACGCCGCCGCCTCGGCGGACCAGCGCGCCGGAAGCGCCTCGGACCCCGGAATGAAGGCTCCGTTCTGATAGGCGCGGTCGGGGTCGAGCATGGGCGTCATCCCATCCCTCCAGATTTGATCAAAATATTGGTCCAGATCGGGTGGCACAACTGGACTTTTTCGCCCGAACCCTGCATTGCATGTTCAACCGTGAAATGGGAGGCCCCTATGCTCGATTCCGTAACCGACCTGCAGTCTCTGCTGAAAGACCCGACCCTGCTACCGAACAAGGCCTATGTGGCGGGTGAATGGGTCGTGGCCGCCGACGGCGCGACCTTTCCAGTCACCAATCCGGCCCGCGGAGACGTCATCGCCCATGTTCCCAACCTGACCCGCGCCGACGCCGCCCGCGCCATCGAGGCCGCCGACCGCGTGCGCCACGAATGGGCCGCCCGCACCGGCAAAGAGCGTTTCGCCGTCCTGCGGAAATGGTACGAGCTGTGCATGGCCAACCTGGACGATCTGGGGGCCATCCTGACCGCCGAACAGGGCAAGCCGCTGGCCGAGGCCAAGGGCGAAGTGACCTATGGCGCCAGCTACATCGAATGGTTCGCAGAAGAGGCCAAGCGCATCTATGGTGAAACCATTCCCGGCCATCAGCGCGACAAACGCATCACCGTGATCAAGCAGCCCATCGGGGTTGCCGCCTCGATCACGCCATGGAATTTCCCCAACGCGATGATTGCCCGCAAGGTCGCGCCGGCTCTGGCGGCTGGCTGCGGCATGGTCTCGCGTCCGGCAGCCGAGACTCCCCTGTCAGCCATTGCGCTGGCGGTGCTTGCTGAGCGCGCCGGGGTGCCGGGTGGCCTGTTCTCGGTCATCACCTCCAAGCGGTCCTCCGACATCGGCAAGGAGTTCTGCGAGAACCCGGCGATCCGCAAACTGACCTTTACCGGCTCGACCGAAGTCGGCCGCATCCTGCTGCGGCAGGCGGCAGAGCAGGTGTTGAAATGCTCGATGGAACTGGGCGGCAATGCGCCGTTCATCGTGTTCGACGATGCCGATCTGGACAAGGCCGTCGAGGGCGCGATGATCTCCAAGTTCCGCAACAACGGCCAGACCTGCGTCTGTGCGAACCGGATTTACGTTCAGGCCGGGGTCTATGACGCCTTTGCCGCCAAGCTGTCGGCAGCCGTTCAGAAACTGGCGATCGGCGACGGGCTCAAGGCCGGCACGACCACAGGCCCGCTGATCAACATGGATGCCGTCGAAAAGGTCGAAGAGCATATTGCCGATGTCCTGGCCGGCGGCGGCAAAGTCGTCACCGGCGGCAAGCGCCACGCCTTGGGCGGCACGTTCTTTGAGCCCACCGTGGTCACCGGGGTTCGGGCCGACAGCAAGGTCGCGACCGAGGAAACCTTCGGCCCGCTCGCCCCCCTCTTCAAATTCGACACCGAAGAGGAAATCATCGCCCGCGCCAACGACACGATCTTTGGCCTTGCCTCCTATTTCTATGCCCGCGACATCGGACGGATCACCCGGGTTCAGGAAGCGCTGGAATACGGCATGGTCGGGGTGAATACCGGCCTGATCTCGACCGAAGTCGCGCCCTTTGGCGGCGTCAAGCAATCCGGCCTTGGCCGCGAAGGCAGCCACCACGGGATCGACGACTATATGGAACTGAAATACATCTGCCTGTCGGTGTGACCGCAACAATGCAAAAAGGGCGGCGGATCACACCGCCGCCCTTTTGTTTTGCTTCTGCGGTTCAGGCGAAGGAGACCGTTTCCGCAACCGGACGGCGGGCCTTGCGCGGCCAGTTGCCGGGGGCCGCGTTGCCGCACGGGATAACCAGTGCCGGAACCTCATCTTCCGCCAAGCCAAACGCTTCCGAAACGCCAGCCGCGTCAAAGCCGATCATCGGGCCGGTCGACAGACCCTTGTCCTGCGCGGCCAACATCAGGGTCATGCCTGCAAGCGAGGCCGAACGCACGGCTTCGTCGCGCTGCAGCACCGGGTTGCTGCCATACATGCCTTCGGCCATGCCAACCATGCCATCCAGCGTCGCCTGCGGCATGTGTCCCGCTTCGACGGTCGATTTGAACATCTTGGGCAGGTCTTTATAGCCCGTGGTCTTGCCAACCATGATGAAGGTCACCGCAGCCGAACTGACCTTGGCCTGACCCCAGGACAGCGCCATCAGCTTGGCCTTGCCTTCGGCCGACGTCACGGCAATCGCGCGCCAGTTTTGCTGGTTGAACGAGGTCGGAGCCTCACCGGCGAGGGCGACAAGATCCGAGATCTCGGACGGGCTCATGATGTGGGTCGCGTCGAAGTTGTTGGCGGACACGCGGGATTTGATGGCGGTAGAGACGGCGGACATCGGTTTCACTTCCTGAATATGCCGGGCGGGAACGCCGGGCGCTGGCCAAAACGGCTATCCTGTGTGCGCAGGCACGTAAATGTTTGATTGCGGCAGGCCGGTATGCGCGCCAGTGCACAGAACTAAATGCCGCAGGGCCTTGCGGTCTTGCGTTCCCATTTCAAGCGCCCCGACGTAACCTGATCCCAGATCGGGAGGGCAAATGACACGCATTGCTGTTGTGACCGGGGCCGCTGGCGGCATGGGGCGGGCGATTGTCGACCGGCTTCTGGATGATGGATTGCTGGTGGTCGGGGTCGACATCGACGCGGCCGCCCTGTTGGGCATGGGGGGCGACCTGACAGGCTTCACGCCCGAGCCGTGCGATCTGACCGACCCCGCCGCGATTGCCGCCCTGTTTGCCCGGATCACCGCCCGCTTTGGCGGAGTCGATGCGCTGGTGAACAATGCCGGCACCTGCTTCATGTCCGATTTTCCCGACATCCCGGCGGCGGAACTGGATCGGCAGATGGCCGTCAACTTCTCGTCCGCCTTCCATTGTTGCCAGCACGCGGTCAAGGCGATGGCGAACCGGCCGGGCGTGCGCAAGATCGTCAACATCTCCTCGAACGGGGCCTATAATTTCGAAGTCTTCGACCCGCCGCATTACCGCGCCTCCAAGGCGGCGATGGACACGCTGACCAAGGACCTTGCCCGCCGCTATGCCCGCGACAGGATCGCCTGCAACTCCATCGCCCCGGCGATGACCGAAACCCCGCTGTTCGGCGTGTTGAGCGACGAGGTGCTGGCCCGCGCCATTGCCGCCATGCCGCACGGCCATGCGATGCAGCCCTCGGAAATCGCGGCTTGGGTTTCCTTCCTGATCTCGCCCGCCGGGGATGTGTCGTCGGGCAATATCATCATCCTGAACCAGGGACGCGATGTGCGGTGAAAGTCACCATCCACAAGTTGTTTGACTATCTTCTGTCCACCACGTCCGAAGTGCCCGACTGCGTGCTGGGCTTTTCCCTTTCGCAATCGCCGCGCCTTGGGGCGTTCCTGGCCGATCTGGACCCCGATCTGCCGCTGGACTGGAACGGTGTCAGCTTTCAGGGCCTGCCCGGCTTGCGCGACCTTGTGATCGCCCAAGCCGGGTTGGCGGGGCAGTGCACGCCAGATGATGTGCTGATCACGGCTGGGGCGGCCGAGGCCAATTACCTGTGTTTCCGCCAGATCCTGAACGCTGGCGACCACATGGTCACCGAAACTCCGGGCTGGCCGCAAGCCGCCGTGATGGCGCGGGCCATCGGGGCCGATCTGACCGCCGTGCGGCGGCAAGAGGCCAGCGGCTGGCGGCTGGACCTTGATGCGTTGTCCGATGCCGTGACGCCGCGCACCAAAGTGATCTTTCTGTCCAATCCCAACAACCCCACTGGCCAGCTGCTGACAGCGGACGACTTGACCCGCATCGCCGGGATCGCCGACCGGGTGGGCGCGTGGCTGATCGTGGACGAGGTCTACGCCGGGTTGGAATGGCAGGGGCCGCGCGCCCCCTCGATTGCCGGGATATACCAGCGGGGCATCACCACGGGGTCGGTGTCCAAGGCGCTGGGCCTGCAGGGGTTGCGGACGGGGTGGATGATCTGCCGGGACCGAACGATGATCATGGATGCGGTGATCCTGCGCGAAAACGCGTCCGAGATCATGAATGTCCTTGGCGAACATATCGCTGCGATCGCGCTACGTCAGGATCGGCTGGCTCCGGCCATGGCGCAGGCCCGCGCGGATGGGGCGGCCAATCTGGCGCTGCTGGACGACTTCATCCGCAACCAGCCGCGCCTGTCCTGGGTCCGGCCCGAGGCGGGGCTGATCGGTCTGGCCCGGCTGGAGGGGGAGCCTGCCGAGCCTTTTGCCCGTCGCCTGCTGGCAGCCCCATACAAGACCTTCCTCTTGCCCGGCACGGCCTATGACGAGCCTGCGCATATCCGACTCGGGGTTGGCGGCGGGGCCGGGGTGCGTCTGGAAGAGGGTTTACGGCGCCTCGATCTGTGTCTGGCAGGGAAATCAGCGGGATAAACCCCGGAGCCATACACGCGCCCAAGTAAAACGAATCTCCACCATTGCTGGCTATTATGATTATAGAACAGTGGATTAACCGACCTCGTCCGCCTTGTTATCCCATAGCAGACCGCTGATTTTGCCTAGCCCGGCAGGAAGGCCCATGTGTTGTCCAAGGCAAACGCCACGGGAATGTCCCGAAGCAATGCCCACCCGATACTCGAAAGGACATAACATGCTGCCCACCATGTTCGCCAATACCAAACGCAACCTCATCGCCGGCGTCACCGCCCTGTCCATGCTGACCGCCGGAGTGTCGCCTGCCCTTGCCTGGGGCAAGAACGAACAACAGTTCCTGACCGGCGTGCTCTCGGTTCTTGCCGTGCAGGCCCTGATCCGCGAAGCGAACCACCAGGCCAGGCTCAAGCAACAGCGGGCCAATCCTTATCCGACCCGTTATGAGCCCGCTCCGGTCAATATCTATGCCTCGCCCTCGGCCCAGGCCTTCAACAGCTATACCGACAACGAGCAGCGCCGCATCCAGTCGACCCTTTCGGCCTATGGCTACTACCATGGCTCCATCGACGGCTCGTTCGGCCCCGGCACCTATAACGCCCTGGCACTCTATGCCAGCCGCACCGGCAAGACCGCGATGCTGAGCACCCGCTCCGGCGCCTTCGGGCTCATGGACGGCCTGCTGTTCTAGAGCGTTTCAGGTTTTGACGGAAACAACGACATCGGAAAACGCGCTCGAGTGAAACGAGAGGAAGCGATTTCCGAGCCCATCGAAAGCTGAATCGCTTCAAACCTCACCTTCCCACGTCCCAAACTGGGGCCGGATTTTTCCGGCCCCCTTTTTTTTGACCAACGCCAGAGCCAAGGCCCGGGCCAAATGCAAGGCCAAATCCAAGGCCAAATCCAAGGATTGTCTGTTGGCCCGCGTCAAAGCTATCGTGATGCTGATGGAAACCGACGATGAAACCCTCGCGCGCGCGGCCGCCTCTGGCGACCGCAGCGCCTTTGGCGTGCTGCTGTCGCGTCACTACGACCGCGTTTTCGGCCTTGCGTTCCGGCTGACGGGCAACCGCGCCGAGGCGCAGGACCTGACGCAAGACATCTGCGCCAGCCTGCCCGCCAAGCTTAGGTCGTGGCGGGGCGAGGCACGGTTTACGACCTGGCTTTACCGCGTGACGGTAAACGCCACCCATGACCAGCGCCGTCGTCAGGCAACCCACAGCCGTGCCGCGAGCGGCTGGGGAGATTGGGAGATCGCCCGCCAGGACGAAATTGCGACACAGGCCGAGGTGACGGACTGGCTGACCCAAGCCATGCAGCGCCTGTCGCCAGAATTGCGCGACACCGTGGCGCTGGTTCTGGGCGAGGAGCTTACGCAAGGTCAGGCGGGCGAGGTTCTGGGCGTATCCGAGGGCACCGTCGCCTGGCGGATGTCGGAAGTGAAGAAACGCCTGCGCGCGATGGCGGCGGAGGATGCAAGATGACTGACGACCTTGACGCCCTGAAAGCTGCCCTCAAGGCCAGCCCCCCGCCCGATCCAGATGCCAAAGCCGCATCCCTGCGCCTTGCCATGGAAAATTTCGATCGTCTCCAAGGATCGACCGATGGCTCGCGTCTATCTCAGGACCGCCCGAATGGGGCGGGGTTCCTGAATGGAGTGCGCAGGATGCTGAAAACCCTCAATACCCGTCCCGCCCTGGCCGCCACCACGTCCGTCGCGGCGCTGATGATCGGCCTGTTTGTCGCCTGGCCCCACTTGCAGGTGCTGCGGTCTCCCGAGGCCGAAATGCCCAAGCCCCTCACCGAAGAGAACGTGCCGCCGGCGCTGCAAAAGGAAAGCAAGGATCAGGTCGAGGACCTTGGTCGTGCCGAGCGGACAGTTGCGACAGGCTCCGTCTCGCAGCCCTTGGCACCTGCCGAAGATCGGGCCGCAAAGTCGGACGCTACCGCCCCCGCCAACAGTTTGACCTTGGCCGAACCCGGCGCCAATTACAGCGAGCATGACAAATCGGCGCAATTGTCGCCGAACGTTGCAAGCCCGGCACCGCTGCCGAAACGGTCGACTGCGCAAGTGGCCGGGACATTGACCGATACCCTGTCCTCCGGCCTCGCAGCACCTGTCACGATCGATGAAACCATGGCTTTGCCTGACCCCAACACCGAAGCCTTCTCCACCGCCGCCGCCAATCCCGTCCACGTGACCGCCGAGGAACCAGTCTCGACCTTCTCCGTGGATGTCGATACGGCCTCCTATTCGATCATCCGCTCGTCGCTGAATGCCGGCCAGTTGCCCCCGCCCGAAGCGGTGCGGATCGAGGAAATGATCAACTATTTCCCCTATTCCTACCCGGCCCCCGCGGCGGACGGCGCGCCTTTCACCAACACCGTGACGGTCATGGCGACACCGTGGAACCCCAACACCCGGCTTGTCCATATCGGCCTTCAGGGCCGCCTGCCGGCCACCGAAGACCGCGCGCCGCTCAATCTGGTCTTTCTGATCGACACCTCGGGCAGCATGGAGGACGCCAACAAGCTGCCCCTCCTGAAACAGTCCTTTGCCCTGATGCTGGGCAAGCTCAGGCCGCAGGACCGGGTCGCCATCGTGGCCTATGCAGGCTCGGCGGGTGAAGTGCTGGCCCCCACGGCCGCCTCGGACCGCGGCGCGATCCTGAACGCGCTGAACAACCTAGCCGCGGGCGGCTCGACGGCAGGCGCGCAGGGTCTGGCGCTGGCCTATCAGGTGGCGGGCGAAATGGCCGAGACGGGCGAGGTGTCCCGCGTGATCCTTGCCACCGATGGCGATTTCAACGTCGGCATCGACAACCCCGACGATCTCAAGACCTACATCGCCACCCAGCGCGATCACGGCACCTATCTGTCCGTTCTCGGCTTTGGACGCGGCAATCTTGACGACGCCACGATGCAGGCCCTCGCCCAGAATGGCAACGGCACGGCGGCCTATATCGACACCCTGGCCGAGGCTCAGAAAGTGCTGGTCGACCAGCTGACCGGCGCCCTGTTCCCGATCGCCGATGACGTGAAGATTCAGGTCGAATGGAACCCGGCGCAAGTCGCCGAATACCGTCTGATCGGCTACGAAACCCGTGCGCTCAGGCGCGAGGATTTCAACAACGACCGCATCGACGCCGGCGAGATCGGCGCGGGCCTGCAGGTGACCGCCCTTTACGAGGTCACGGCACCGGGCAGCCCGGCCTTGTTGAACGATCCCTTGCGCTATGATGCCGCACCCGAGGCTGGGGCGTCAGGCGAGCTTGGCTTCTTGCGCTTGCGCTACCAGCAACCGGGGCAGACGACCTCGATCCTGATCGAAAAGCCGATCACCGCCGTCGGCGAGCCTGGCACGGACGCCCAATTCGCCGCCGCCATCGCCGGGTTTGGCCAGTTGCTGCAGCATTCCACTTACGTCGGCACCTGGGGATATGATCAGGCGATTGCTTTGGCGGGCAGCGCCAAGGGGGAGGACGGTTTTGGCTATCGCGCCGAAGCCATCACCCTGATGCGGCTGGCGCAAAGCCTGTCGAACTGAGCCTGTCCTGGCCGCCGGGGGTGTAAAGCCCCCGGCTTTTGTTGCATTCCGCCCGCCACTTGTTACGCTTTGCCGATGACCCGCACGTTCGGCCAGTTCACCCTAGACACCGACCGCCGCAGCCTGACCTGCGACGGCCAGACCGTCGAACTTGGCCAGCGCGCCTGTGCCCTGTTGCAGGCCCTGCTTGACGCCGCTGGCCAGCCCGTCACCAAATCCGCCCTTCTGGATGCGGTCTGGCCCGACACAACGGTCGAGGAAGGCAACCTGACCGTGCAGATCGCCGGTCTGCGCAAGCTGCTTGGCCCCCAGGACTG
>JANMCI010000524.1:0-3830 GCA_031361245.1 Rhodobacterales bacterium | reverse complement strand
CGGATTGGCCGGGGCGGGTGGGGCGCTGGTCGCCCATGCGGTGCCGGTTGAGGTGTTGCGAGCGGTGATGCCGGTCGTGCTGGTCGGGATTGCCCTGTTCTTCGCCCTCAAGCCCGGACTGACCGATGATGCGCGGGCGAGGCGGATCAGCCCGGCGCTGTTCACCTTTGCCGCCGTGCCGGTGATTGGCGCCTATGACGGCTTTTTCGGACCCGGCACCGGATCGTTCTTCATGATGGCCTTCGTGATGCTGGCGGGGCTCGGGGTGTTGAAGGCCACGGCGCACACCAAGATGGTGAACTTTGCCTCGAACCTCGGCTCTTTGCTTGTCTTTGTCACCACGGGAGCGACGTGGTGGGCGGTTGGGCTGGCCATGGCGGGGGCACAGATTCTGGGCGCCTTCATCGGCGCCCGGCTGGCGGTGAGGGTGGGGGGGCGGGTGATCAAACCGTTGCTGGTTGTCACCTCGACAGCCATGGCGTTGCGGCTGGCGTGGCAGGCGATTGGCTAGTGTCCGCATGTGGACACGATTGAAATACGTTATATTTCAACACATTACGTGTTTTCATTAACCGGATTTTCATCCCTGCGCGCCACACCCGCGCCAGCGATCTAGGCTCCGTTGGCCCGGCGGATGAAGTCGGCGAGATGGGGCACGTAGTCTTCGGACCCGGTCCCGCCCATGCCAAGGGCGAGCGCATAGGAATTCTTGATGCCGGACGCGAGAGGCGTTGCCACGCCTGCCGCGTTGGCCATGGATTCCGCATAACGCATGTCCTTGTAGGCGTTGGTCAGGGTAAAGCGATGCGCCGCGCGGTTGCCCTCGAGGGCATAGCCCATGAACGTCTGGTAAAAGCCGCAGTCCATCCGCCCGCCGCGAATGACGCTGTCGAATTTCTCGACCGAAATGCCGACTTTCGCAGCCATGGCAAGAGCTTCGGAATAAAGTGCCCCATAGCCGAGTGACAGGAAGTTGTTCAAAAGCTTCATGCGGTGGCCGTCGCCCACGCCGCCGATATGCACGATCTTGGCGGCCCATGTGGCGATGACGGGCTGGATGCGGGCAAAAACCTCGGGCGAGGCGCCGACCATGCAGTCAAGCGTGCCGGCCCACGCCTCCTTCGGGGTCCGGCTGAGCGGGGCGTCGGCGTAGTGGACGCCCATTTCTGCCAACTCGCCCGACAGCCGTTCGGTGACGGTCGGCTCTGACGTCGAGCAATCGACGACGACCGAGCCCGGCGAGAGACCGGGCTTCATCGCGGCAACGACCTCGGCCACGTCGGTCGAGGCGGTCAGGCACAGAAAGACGATGTCGCAGGCCCGGGCCATGTCGAGCGGCGACTTCGCCTCGGTTGCGCCGCGCGAGACGAGGTCATCGACGGGTGCGCGGTTGCGCCGCCCGATGATCGTCAGCGGGTACCCCTTTTCGACGATGTTCTTCGCCATGCCGTGGCCCATGAGGCCGACACCGGCGAAACCTACTCTTTGCGTCGGCAGGGAGTGTGCAGTGTCGGTCATGGCTTTTTCCTTGGTGGGAGGGGGCAAGTGTTGCCGGTCAGACCACCATCTGCGATTTGTGAAGTCAATTGCCATCGTCTCCCACTGGCGCTTGGCCGTCGCCCGCGCGACAATGGCCGATCTGAATGGCGGAAGGAGTGGTCGAGATGGGTAAGCGCATCGTCTTCACGGGCGGCACGGGCAAGGCGGGGCGGCTGGCGGTGCCGCATCTGCAGGGGTTGGGCTATGACATTCTGAACCTGGACCTGCGGCCGCTGGACCTGCCGGGGGTCAACACGCTGATCACCGATCTGACCGACGCGGGCCAGACCTTCAACGCGCTGACCTCGCATTTCGGGATGGAGCACTATGCCGAGGGCGCGCCACCGCGCCCGGTCGATGCCGTGGTGCATTTCGCGGCAATCCCGAGCATGCTTATTGCACCGGACAACAGGACGTTCATGGCCAATGTCGCATCGACCTACAACGTCATCGAAGCGGCGATGAAACTGGGCATCCGCAAGGTGATCGTGGCCTCGTCCGAGACGACATATGGCGTCTGCTTTGCCGAGGGGGACAAGGATTATCACAGCTTCCCGCTGGATGAGAGCTATGACAGCGACCCGCAAGACAGTTACGGGCTGTCCAAGGTGGTGAACGAAAAGACGGCACGGGCCTTTGCGATGCGCTATGGTGCCGACATTTATGCGCTACGGATCGGCAACGTGATCGCACCCGAGGATTACGCCAACTTTCCGCGCTTTCTGGCCGATCCGCCAAGCCGCAAGCGCAATGCCTGGAGCTATATCGACGCCCGTGATCTGGGGCAGATCGTGCATCTGTGTCTGGAAAAGGATGGCCTTGGCTTTCAGGCCTTCAACGCGGTGAATGACACCATCACGGCCAACCTGCCGACCGAAGAATTTCTGGCCAAATACGCGCCAAACTCACCGATCTCCCGCAGGATGGGGCCGCAGGAGGCCCCGATTTCCAACCGGAAGATCCGCGAGGTTCTGGGCTTTCGCGAAGCGCATCCATGGCGCAACAACGTCAAGACGTAAGGCTCCAGTCCGCCGCCTGCATCTCACGCAGGCGGCTTGCGGTGCGGGCGAATTCAAACGTGCCTTCGCCTTCGATATAAAGCCGTTCCGGGTCGTCCGCCGCAGAGCAGATCAACCGGACCCTGGCCTCGTAGAGCGCGTCGATCAGGGTGACAAAGCGCTTGGCCTCGTTGTAGTTGGCGGCGGACAACTGTGGGATGTCCTCAAGGATCAGCACCCTGATCGCCGCGGCGATGGCGAGAAAGTCGGCAGGACCGTAGGGCTTGGCGCAAAGCTCCCAGAAACTGGCGCGAAGGGTGCCGTTGGCAAAACGCGGCAGCTCGATGCTGCGGCCGTTGACGGGAAGGGTCAGAGTTTCGCCCACAGCGCCACCGGTCAAGTCGCGCCAGACCGCCTCGATCTGACCTTTCGCGCGGGCGGACAGCTTGAAGTAGACCTGCGACCCGGCAAGCCGGTGCTGGCGGTAATCGTTAGGGCTGATCAGTTCCACGACCTCCAACCGGTCGCGCAGCAAGGCGATGAAGGGCAGAAAGAGGGCGCGGTTAAGGCCGTTCCTGTAAAGATCTTCTGGTGGGCGGTTCGAGGTGACGACAATGACGACCCCACCAGCCAGCAGCTTTTCAAACAGGCGCCCCACGATCATGGCGTCGGTGATGTCGGTGATCTGCATCTCGTCAAACGCCAGAAGCCGCAGCTCGGCGATGATGGCATTGGCGAAGGGGGCGAGGGCATCCTCCACGCCGGTCTGCCGGGCCGCATGCATGGCGCGGTGCGCCTCTTGCATGAAGGCGTGGAAGTGGACGCGGCGCTTCTGGGCAATGTCGGTGTGCTTGGCAAAGATATCCATCAGCATCGACTTGCCGCGCCCCACCCCACCCCACAGGTAAAGACCCTTGGGCGGCATGACCGGACGGGCAAACAGACCGGCAAAAAGGCCGATGCGGCGATCAGCGTTGGTTTCGAGCCAGAGGCGGAGCGCCTCAAGTTGCACGGCGAGCGCGAGCTGCCCCGGATCAGGCCGCAGGTCACCGGACGCGATCCGGCGCTCTAAGATCTCGGGCAGGGTCTCACGCATACTGTCGTATACCCAAGCCGCTGGCTGCACGCCATATTGCAATTCAGTATGGCATGGAACGCAAACGGCCTCCGCATTTCTGCGGAGGCTGATTTGTTTTTGATGATCGCATTGAGGGATTTGGGCTTTTTTCTAGGTTTGGCGGTGACCTACTCTCCCACGTCTTGAGACGGAGTACCATTGGCGCGACGGCACTT
>JANMCI010000522.1:0-4582 GCA_031361245.1 Rhodobacterales bacterium | reverse complement strand
GGAATTCCCTGTCTGTCGCGGGGCTGACGATCCTGTTCTGTCTGATCTTGTCCGTGCCTGCCGGCTATGCGCTGGCCCGCTTTCCCTTGCCGTTCAAGGAGGGGATATTCCTGATGCTTTTGGCCTCGATGATGCTGCCGTTCCAGGCGCTGCTGATCCCGCTCTATCTGTTGCTGAACGAGCTTGGCCTGATGGCCACCAAACCCGGTCTTGCGGTGTTGCACACCATCCTGCAGCTGCCGTTCTCGATCTACCTCATGCGGAACTCGTTCGAAGCCGTACCGAAAGAGATGGAGGAGGCGGCGGTGGTGGATGGGGCGTCGTCGTTCTTTGCGCTGCGGCGGATATTCATGCCGCTGGTCGCCCCCGGGGTGGTAACGGTGGCGCTGTTCGCCTTCATCACCAGTTGGAACGAGTTCATCGGGGCGCTGATCCTGATGAACCATGAGGACAGCTTTACCGTGCCCATCATGATGACCGGTGTGATGACCGGCAATTTCGGGGCGATCAACTGGGGCGGATTGCAGGCGTCGGTGATCATCTCGATCCTGCCTTGCATGGTGGTCTATCTGCTGCTGCAACGTTACTACATCTCGGGCCTGCTGTCGGGGGCGGTGAAATGAGTTCGGACCGGCCCGAGAGTACTCGCCAGACCGCGACGATCCGCGATGTGGCGCGGGTGGCGGGGGTGTCCATCGGCACCGTGTCCAAGGCGTTGAACCAGACCGGCACGCTGACGTCCGAAACCCGCAAGCGCGTGCTGGACGCGGCCAGCCAGCTGCAGTTTCGCCCAAACACGCTGGCCAAAAGTCTGCACACCGGCCTGTCGGGGACGGTCGGGCTCATTTCCAACGACAGTTTCGGCCGTTTCACAATGCCGATCATGGAGGGGCTGGAGGCGGTGCTGGCCCCTTTGGGCATGGGGGTGTTCATGTGCAACGCCACCGATGATCCCGCCCGTGAGGCGGCGCATGTCGAGCAACTGATGGCCAAGCAGGTTGACGGCATTATCGTTACCGCCCGCCGGTCGGATCGCAGCCCGGCGGTGCATCTGTCGGACCTTGGCATCCCGGTGATCCATGTCTTTGCCCATTCCGACGACGACCGGGGCCTGAGCCTGTTGCCCGACGACAAGGGCGGGGCACGGCTGGCGATCGCGCATCTTTTGTCGCTGGGTCGCCGCCGGATCGCCCATGTGTCTGGACCCGAGCGGTTCGAGGCGGTCCGGCTGCGCCAGGCGGGATATCTGGCCGAGGTGCAGAACGCCGACCTGGCCGCGCTGGAAACGCTGCACGGGGCCTGGACCGAAAACTGGGGGCGTCAGTCCATGGGCCGCTTGTTCGGGCCCGGCCTTGCCAATCCGGATGCGCTCTTCTGCGGCAACGACCAGATCGCGCGCGGCGCAGCAGATGCCCTGCGTGAGATGGGCCGCCGCGTGCCCGAGGACGTGGCCATCGTCGGCTTTGACAACTGGGTCGTGATGGCGGAGGCGGCCCGACCGCCCCTGACGTCAGTCGACATGAACCTTGCCGGACTTGGCGCAGCGGCCGGGCACGCCATGGCCGCCATGATCGGCGGCAAGACAGAACGCGGGCAGCGCCTGCTGCCTTGCACCCTCATCATCCGGGCCTCGACGCTCGGAACCCAAACCGCAGGAGAGTAAATTGCGCAAGTATGCTTCGGTCAAGTTCAGCGACGTCAAGATCACCGGCCCGTTCTGGTCCGAACGGCTGGAATGCGTGCTGACCCGCACCATCCCCAGCCAACACCGCAAGCTGGTCGAATACGACATGTTGCAAAGCCTCAAGCTGCCGCAGCCCGTGCCGCCGCTGCGCATTCCCAAGAACCGCCACAACTTCACCACCCAGATTTTCTGGGATTCGGACGTGGGCAAATGGGTCGAGGCGGCGTCCTACGCCCTGTCCCACCGCCGCGACCCCATCGTCGAGACCCAGATCGAGGCAATCATCGACGATCTGGAAAAGGCTCAGGCACCCGACGGTTACCTGAACTGCTGGTATCTGGAACGCGAGCCGCAGAACCGTTGGACCAACCTGCGTGACAATCATGAGATGTATAACGCGGGCCACATGCTGGAAGGGGCGGTCGCCTATTTCCACGCCACCGGGCGCGACCGCATGATGAAGGTCATGATGCGCTACATGGACCACATCGCCACGGTTTTCGGCCCGAACCCCGGCCAGAAGCGCGGCTACTGCGGCCATCAGGAGATCGAACTGGCACTGGTCAAGCTGTTCCACGCCACCGGCATCCGCAAATACCTGGACCACGCCACCTATTTCATCAACGAACGCGGCGCCAAGCCCCACTACTTCGATCTGGAACGCGAAGCGCGCGGCGAGCCGCCCGAGGCGTTCCTGCAATCGACCTATGAATACAATCAGTCGCATCTGCCGGTGCGCGAACAGACCAAGGTCGTGGGCCATGCGGTGCGGGCGATGTACATGTACACGGCAATGGCCGACATTGCCGCCGAGCACGACGACGAGGGGCTGAAGAAAGCCTGCGAAACCCTCTGGACCGACGTCACGCGCACACGGATGTATGTGACCGGCGGCTTTGGTCCCAGCGCCTCGAACGAGGGGTTCACCAAGGACTACGACCTGCCCAACGAGACCGCCTATGCCGAGACCTGCGCCAGTGTGGCGATGGTGTTCTGGGCGGCGCGGATGCTGAACCTGGATCTGGACAGCCAGTATGCCGACATTCTGGAACTGGCGCTGTACAACAACTCGCTGGCCGGTCTGTCGCAGGAAGGCACCCATTATTTCTATGACAACAAGCTGGAAAGCGACGGCAGCCACAAGCGTTGGGACTGGCACCCGTGCCCGTGCTGCACGATGAACGTGGCGCGGCTGGTCGCCTCGGTCGCCGGCTATTTCTATTCGGTGGCAGAGACCGAGATCGCCGTGCATCTTTATGGCGGGGCCCGGACCACCCTTGACGTCGCGGGAGGGGCAGTGACGCTGACCGAGACGTCGAATTATCCGTGGTCGGGCGATATTGCGTTCGCCGTCGACCCCGATGCCAAGCGAGAATTTACCCTGTCGCTGCGCATTCCCGCTTGGGCCAAGGGGGCCACGGCGCGGGTCAACGGTGTGGCCGTCATCATGAAGACCGAACGCGGGTACCTCAAGCTGACGCGCCGCTGGGCCAAGGGTGACAAGGTGGAACTGTTCTTGCCGATGCCTGCCGAGCGGCTCTACGCTCATCCCGACGTGCGGCAGGATGTGGGCCGCGTGGCGCTGCGCCGTGGACCATTGGTCTATTGCGTCGAGGGTCAGGACATCGGCGCGCCGGTGATGCGGCTGCGTCTGCCGTCGACCACGGCACTGCACAACGAATGGCGCGGCGACATTCTGGGCGGCATCGCCACCATCACTGCACCGGCCCGCCTGGCCGATATCGATGAATGGGGCAGCGCACTGTATCGCCCGCGCGACAGATCCGAGGTGGCGTGGCCGCTAACCGCCGTGCCCTATTACATCTGGTGCAACCGGGGCCCGAATCCGATGCAGGTCTGGCTGCAGGAGTAACCCATGCCCCATGTCGAACTGAGCCACCTGTCCAAGACATTCGGCGCCTTTCAGGCCCTGCAAGGCATCTCGTTGACCATTGAGAAGGGGGAGTTCTGCGCCCTTCTCGGACCATCTGGCTGTGGCAAGTCCACATTGTTGCGTCTGATCGCCGGGCTGGAAGATGTCTCGACCGGCACCATCACCATAGGCGGGCGCGACGTCACCGACCTGGAACCCGCCGACCGCCGCATCGCGATGGTGTTCCAGTCCTATGCGCTTTACCCGCATATGACCGTGGCCGAGAACATCGCCTTTTCGCTGGAAGCGGCGGGGATGCGCAAGGCCGAGCGGCTGGCACGCGCTGCCGAGGTGGCAAAGACGTTGCAACTGGATCACCTTCTGGACCGCAAGCCCGCTCTGCTGTCCGGCGGTCAGCGCCAGCGGGTCGCCATCGGCCGGGCGCTGGTCCGCAACCCCGAGGTGTTTCTGTTTGATGAGCCGCTGTCCAACCTTGACGCCATGTTGCGCGTCCAGATGCGCATGGAACTGTCCAGCCTGCACCACGACCTTGCCGCCACGATGATCTATGTGACCCACGACCAGATCGAGGCGATGACGATGGCCGACCGGATCGTGGTCATGGATCACGGCCGAATCCGGCAGGTCGGGGCACCGTTGGAATTGTACGCCCAACCCGCCGACCGCTTTGTCGCGGCCTTCATCGGCTCACCATCGATGAATTTCCTGCCCGCAAAGGCCAGTTCCAGTGGAGATCACCTGGCCGTTGATCTGGGCGCGGGGTCACGACCCTTCAGCATAGCCCCACGCCACCCGGGCCCTTTGCCTTCCGGAGAGGTCGAGCTTGGCGTCCGCCCCGAACATGCGACCCTGACCGCGGCGGACGACCCTTCTGCCGTGCTGCCCGGCCGCATCCGGCTGGTCGAGCGGCTTGGCAACCAGACGCTCGTCCATCTGGAAACCGGCTGCGGCCCCGTCACGGTGCAGGGCCCCGGCGATCTGCCCGCACGGCTTGGCGACAATGT
>JANMCI010000200.1:0-5236 GCA_031361245.1 Rhodobacterales bacterium | reverse complement strand
GCTTAGTATAGGATTTTGGTTAATTTTTTCTCCGCCAAATCGCTCGAATTCGCGTCGTCTTGGTCGAAAAGTGATTCGGTTCTGGCCAATTTAGTCGACGATAAGGCGCAAGGTGCGGGTTGTGCCGCAATCCATTGTTCGCGGCTGCGGCACAGTGACGGCGCGGCAGCGCGGTCGTTTCCAAAGCCCCGCGTTATGACGCAGCCTCGCCCTCTCTGCCTTAATTTTGCCTTAACTTTGGGGCCAATCAAAGGCGGTGGGGCGACAAATTGCGGGCTTGAAGGGGTTCAGGGTCGCAGTGGTTTTTGGGAAGCGCCGCCATGTTTTGCTTGTACACGCAAGTTCTGCGCAGGTTCCGTCGCGATGAAGACGGTGCTCTGATCGTTTTTGGTCTGATGCTTTTTGTTCTTATGGTGATGCTAGGCGGATTTGCCGTCGACTTGATGCGGTACGAAAACACCCGGGTCAACTTGCAGAACACCCTCGACCGTTCGACCCTGGCCGCTGCGGCGCTTGGCCAGAAACTCGACCGCGAGGGGGTGGTTCGCGACTATATGGAGAAGGCGGGCCTTGGCGATCAGTTGGCCAAGGTCACCGTCACCTCCGGCCAGAACGCGACATCGGTGTCGGCGACCGGGATCGCCGACACCAAACCCCTTTTCATGCACATGCTGGGCATTGATCATTTCGATGCGGCCGGGCGCAGCAAGGCAGAGCAGAGCATCTCCAACCTTGAAATCGTGCTGGTGCTGGACGTGTCCGGTTCGATGTCGGGGACCAAGATCGCCAATCTCAAGATTGCCGCCAAGGCGTTCGTCGACACCATTCTGGACAACGACCCGAACCACCGGGCCTCGATCTCCATCGTGCCTTACAACGCGCAGGTCAATATCGGGCCGGACCTCGTGTCAAAATTCAACATCACCCACAAGAACCTCGTGGCCAACAACAATTGCATCGAGATCCCGGCCAGCGCCTTTGGCAGCCTTGCCCTGTCGCAGACCGATCCGCTGCCGATGATGGCCTATGCCGACATCGCCTATGCCACCAACCGCATCAACGGCTTTGTCTCGCTCAGCGACGCAACCTATGCCAAACCGAACTATGCCTCGACCTTCTGCAAGACCTCGACGGTCAATGTCGTGCGCCTGCCCAACAACGACCGCACCGTGCTGAAAAGCCAGATCGACGCGCTGCAGGCCGGTGGCAACACCTCGATCACGCTGGGCATGAAGTGGGGCGCCACGCTGATCGACCCGTCGATGCGCCCAGTTTACACGGACTTCATCAACAACGGCAAAATCCCGGCCAATATTCCCAGCCGCCCGTTCGATTATACCGACACCAATGCCATGAAGATCATCGTTCTGATGACCGACGGCGAGCATGTCGCCCATAACCGCGTCACGAACGCCTACAAGTCCGGCCCCTCGCCCATCCTGCGCAGCGTCGGTGACGGCAACTATTCGATCCGCTTCGTCACCGGACGGCCCGCAATTGCCGGCACCAATGAATTCTACGTCCCGCATCTGGGCACCTGGCAAGCCACCGCCTGGGATTACAACGGCAAAGGCACGATCATCCAGGACTGGCGCGACATCTGGGCCAACTTGAAGATGACCTATGTCGCCTGGCAGTTCTACGCCCGCGCCTTGGGCACCGACAGCACCACGCGCAATGCGGTCTACACTTCTGTTCTGGACGGCACCCCGACGCAGCCCGGCATGAAGGCCATCTATGCCCAGGTGCCCGCAATGGACACCTCGCTTGATCAGACCTGCGATCTGGCGAAAAGCAGCGGCGTCATCGTCTACGGTGTCACGGTCGAGGCGCCGACCCACGGGCAGGAAGTCATCAGGTCGTGCGCCAGTTCGAACCAGCACTATTTCGAGGCGACGGCCGCGAATGTCACCGAGAAATTTCAGGCCATCGCCAGCAATATCACCATGTTGAAACTGACCCAGTAAGCGTGCGGGCAGCGCTGGCCTGCGCAGCGTGTGCCCTGATTGCCGCGCCGTCCGCAGGGAAATACCCAAATTCGTCCAGAAAACGAACATAATTTCGCTCCATGCGCAAAGGTTAATGGCCAGGCGCTTGTCCTGTTTGCGGGACAGCCGGCCGCGGTCCAGAGGCTACGGGCGATGGGATTTTGTAAAGGTACTGCCAAAGTGTTGCTTTCATCCGTGACCATACGACTTGCGCGAGATCAGGGGAGGTTGACCCGATGAAACGCCTTCTTTGCCATGCCATCCGGCGCATTGCCGCCTTGATGCCTGATGAGATGCGGCGTGAAGACGGCACGGCGGCCATGGAATTCGTTCTGGTCGTTCCGGTCATCATGATGATCTTCATGGCCTCGTTCGAAAGCGGCCTCATGATGGTCCGCTCGATCATGCTGGAGCAATCGGTCGACATGACCATGCGCGAACTGCGCCTTGGCCATTTTTCCAACGTGACCAACCGCCTGCTCAAGCGCGAGATCTGCGCGCGCACGGTGGTGTTCCCCGATTGCATGGCCAACATCAAGATCCAGCTGGACCGCGTCAGCACCGAAGACTGGAACATGCCGGCCACGCCGCGCAAATGCATCGACCGGCGGGCCGCTGGCGAGCCGGTGGAAGTCATGAATCCCGGCCAGCAGAATGACCTGATGATCGTCCGGGTCTGCGTGGCACAGCAGCCGATGTTCCCCACCAGCGGGATCGCCCTGAAACTGCCGCTGAATGACGGGGCCTACGGTCTGGTCACCCGCACCGCCTACAGTGTCGAACCGAAATGAGGTCAGAGCATGCATGAACCCTCCGTCCTGCCGCGCCTGCCCCTGCGCGCGCGCTTGGCCGCGTTTGGCCGCGACGAAGCCGGCACCGTGGTTGCCGAAGCGGTGATCATCCTGCCGCTGTTCATCTGGGCCTATATCGCGCTCTTTGCCTATTGGGACTCGTTTAGGTCCTTGAACACGGTGCAAAAGGCCGCCTTCACCGTCTCCGACATGATCTCGCGCGAGCAGGCCAGCCTCAGCCAGAATTACATCGAAGGCATGGGGCAATTGCTGGACTATCTGATCGACGAGGATCAGGACGCTCAGATGCGCGTGACCTCGCTGACGTGGAGCGCCACCAACAACCGGTTCGAGGTCTATTGGTCGGCCTCTCCGGGCAACAAGATGGCGCCACTGACGACCGCGACGCTGCAGGACCTTGCCAACAAGATCCCGGCGATGTCGGTCGGCGACAATGCGGTCATCGTCGAGGTCACCGTGCCCTATCATCCGGGCTTTGACATCGGACTGCCGGATCAGACCTTTCATCAGTTCGTCGTGACGCGGCCGCGCTTCAACTGCATTTCCATGGACAACGCCCCCTGTCAGGCCAACGCCTGACCGTGCCGGACCGCTGACCCGTCGCGCCTGCTGTGCATTTGCGCACCATTGCCGGGCCGGGATTGTCAGCGATCAGCCACTGGTCAGCGCCGGTTCGCTACCCTAAGTCTAGGCGATCCAGTCAGGAGAGCCGCTCATGTCGATCCGTCCCGTCACCAAGACCAATCTCGCCATGCCCGCCATCGAAGGCGCCGGCGTCCATCTGCACCGCGCCTTCGGCTTTGGCGACCCCAAGCGCATGGACCCGTTCCTGCTGTTCGACGATTTCCGCGGCGACCGCCCCGATGATTATCTGCGCGGCTTTCCCTGGCACCCCCATCGCGGGATCGAGACGATCACCTATGTCCTTGCCGGCTCGGTCGACCACGGCGACAGTCTGGGCAATCGCGGCACGCTGAAGGGCGGCGACGTGCAATGGATGACCGCCGGGTCGGGCATCCTGCATCAGGAAATGCCGAAAGGGAACGCCAAGGGCCAGATGCACGGCTTCCAGCTTTGGGCCAATCTGCCGGCCAGCCTCAAGATGACAAAGCCGCGCTATCAGGACGTGAAATCCGGCGACATCCCGGAAATCATGGACGATGACGGCACGGTGGTGCGGGTGGTCGTGGGCAGCTTCTGGGGCAAGACCGGGCCGGTTGACGGCATTGCGGCAGACCCGCAATACCTTGACATCTATGTCCCGCCCGGCACGAAAAAGACCTTCAAGGTTGACACTTATCGCCATGCCTTTGCCTATGTCTTTGAAGGGTCGGGCAATTTCCGCGATGCCAGCCGTCCGCGTGGTGTGCTTCTGGAAAAGGAAGTGGCGGGAGAGGAACTGAACATCCGCGACATGTCGGGCAACCGCACCCTGATCGAGTTCGGCACCGGCGACGAGGTGACGGTGCAGGCGGGCGACAACGGCGTGCGCTTCCTGCTGATCTCGGGCGCGCCCTTGCAGGAACCGGTGGCATGGCACGGACCCATCGTGATGAACACCCAAGCCGAGTTGCAGCAGGCGATGGCCGATCTGCGCAACGGCACCTTCATCAAGCCCGCGCATTGACCCCGCCCCGGGGAAAGGGCCGTCTGCCCTCTCCCCGGACCCCTCACCCGAGGATATTTAGTGACAGGTGACATGCAGAAAGTTCTGATCCTGACGTTGCTTGCCGGATGCAGCGCCTATCCATCGGTCAATTGGCCTGCGGGTGCCGGCGGGATCGCGCCTGCGCTTTTGCCGATCGACGAGGTCCTAGGCCCCGAAGCGTCGGTCAGCGATGCCAGCGGTGCGGCGCTGGCCGCAGAGGCGGCCGCGTTGCAGGCGCGGGCGGCGGCGATGGGCAAGTGAGCAAGCGGCGCGCGGTCAGGCCCGCGCGACCAGAAACCGGCAGGCGGCCCCGATCCGGATCGACCCGTCGGCTTGCCGAAACGGCGCAATCGCCGCCGCATGGGCCGCGTCGACCGCCGCGCGCCCCGACAGGGCAATCGCCCGCGCGGCCACGCCGGAGGAGCCAAGCCCGCGCAGGGCGGTGGCTTCGTCGGGGTAAGACCACGGGCTGTCCACATCAACCACGGCTTGCGGCGTCAGCCCCGCAGCCTCGGCTAAGGCGCGCAGTTTCGCCTCGTCCGACAGCGCGAACGGCCCCGGTGCGCCCGGCGGTGGCGCTGGCAACAGCGGGCGCAGCGAGGAGACGATTGCCGCAGCCTCCATCCCCTCGGGCTGACCCCAGGTCATCACCACCACCTTGCCGCCGGGTCTGGCCACTTGGCGCGCCTCGGTCAGGGCACGCAAGGGGTCGCCCGCGAACTGAAAGGAGTTGAAGCCGGTCACCACATCAAAGGCGGCATCGGCGGAGGGCACGCTTTCCAGATCGG
>JANMCI010000498.1:0-2661 GCA_031361245.1 Rhodobacterales bacterium | reverse complement strand
ATGGTCGCCTGCGGCCCCATTCCGCCCAGAATGCCGACCCGTCGCATCATCCCTGCAAGCCCCCCGTCGCGGCATCCACGCCCCGCAGGCCATGCGAAGCGATCACGCCGCATTCGTCAAGGCCAAAGGTCACCCCCATGCGCTTGTCGAACGGCCTGGCCAGACCTGAATCCGCCATCGGCATGCTCCGGGCCGCGCCGTGAGGCCAGCTACGAATGGACGAGGCCAAGCCGATCAGCACCCCGGCGGTTGGCCAGGGTTGGGGGAAATCCCACGAGGGCGACTCAAGTCTCATGGTGTCAGACCGTCAAAGCCTTCTGTTGTTCAGCAAAGATCGCATCATAGCCGAAAAGCCCGGCAGCCCCGCCCGTGTGCAGAAAGACGATGCGCTGGCCCTTCTTGAAATGGCCCTTGCGGATCAGGTCGATCAGGCCCGCAGCGCCCTTGCCGGAGTAGACCGGGTCCAGCAGTATGCCCTCAAGCTGGGCAAAAAGCCGTATCGCCTCAAGCGTGTCTTCGCGGGGAATGCCATAGCCGCCCCCGACATAATCCGTGTTCGCGACCACATCGGCGCGGCTGACAACCCCCGGACACCCAAGCTTTTCAGCCGTGAGAAGGGCAAGGTTGAAGACGCTCTCTTCCTGCTTTTCCTTGGGCGCTCGCACCCCGATGCCAAGCAGAGGAATACCGGAATTGATCGCCTTGAGGCCGGTGATCAGACCGGCCTGTGTGCCGGCGCTGCCCGTCGCGGTAACAAGATGATCAATGACCAAGCCACGGTCATTGGCTTGAGAAACCAGTTCAAGGGCGCAGTTGACATAGCCCAGCGCCCCGGTCGGGTTCGACCCGCCCCCGGGGATGATATATGACTTGCGCCCTTCGCCTTGCAGCCGCTGAGCTAATGCGATCATCTCTGCCGCCATGTCCGTGCCGCCCGCCCGCTTGGAGGTTGTGGCCCCATGCAGGTGGTCCAGAAGCACATTGCCATTGGCGATGTAATTGGCGTCGTTCGAACCCGTGCGGTCTTCCAGCAGGATATGGCAGGCCAGACCCAGTTTGGCCGCAAAGGCCGCGGTCTGCCGCGCGTGGTTCGACTGCGTCGCCCCCTGCGTGATCACCGTGTCGGCCCCCTTCGCCACCGCCTCGGCCATCAGGAATTCAAGCTTTCGCGTCTTGTTACCGCCCGTTGACAGGCCGGTGCAGTCGTCGCGCTTGATCCAGATCTCGGGACCACCAAGCTCTTTCGTCAGCCGATCCAGTCGTTCCAGCGGCGTCGGCAGATGCGCAAGGAAAATGCGCGGAAATCGGGCAAGATGCATTGGTCAGTTCCTGTCTTAACTTGCATAAGTCAAGATTTGACCGAGAAGATTTCAATTGCAAATGCGAAATTGGCGAAATATGTTGCAAGGTATGCATGTTAGGGGGTTTGATGCGGCTGGAATGGCTCGAGGATATCCTCGCGATTGCGCAAGCCGGGTCATTCAGTGCGGCTGCCGAACGGCGGAACCTGACGCAATCCGCCTTTTCCCGGCGCATCCAGCAGATCGAGGACCATGTCGGGGTCGAGCTGTTCGACCGCAGCCGCAAGCCGGTTCAGCTGCGCCCGACCACACTGGCGCAAGGCGCACAAATCGAACAAATTTCGGCAGCCCTGCGCCAATTGGTCGTCGATCTGCGCCGAGGCGACCGTGAAACCTCTAACCGAATCGTCATCGCCAGCCAGCATTCGCTGACGACCTCGCTTGCGCCCAGGATCATCCAGGGCATCCAGGATAAGGGCGAAGCGATCTATGTGCGTCTGCGGTCCGCCAACTTGGATGAATGTTTCGGCCTTCTCCTGTCACGGCAAGCAGACCTGATCATCGTTTACAGTGCCCCACAACTGGCAGAGGAAATTTCTGGCGACTATCTGGAAAGCATTCACATCTTGCCAGATCGCCTGATCCCGGTCCTGCGTTCGGACCTGGCCCTGAAGCTAGGAAATGGCGCTGCGAAAGCCGAAATCCCGATCGTCGCCTATCCCAAGGATGTCTTCTTTGGACGGATCATGGCCGATCGGATCCTGCCTTTGCTTGACCCAGGAACGGTTGCCCTGCCCAGGGCAGAGACTGCATTGACAATCGCTGCGCTCGAGATGGCCGCCGCTGGTGTTGCGGTGGCCTGGGTTCCGGAATCGCTGGCACGCATCGGGATAGCACAAGGACGCGTTTCCGACCTGTCTGAAATTCTGCCCGGCTGCGACCTGACTGTGCGCGCCGTCCGGCTGCGCGGTGCCCGTGGATTGGCCGAAGAAATCATTTGGGACCACATCCTTGCGCTGGAAGATTCAGGATAGTGGCGGCTGAAGTCAAACATCTTCCACCAAGTAGCGCACGAAGAAAGGTGCCGTCGGCGGTGCGATGTGCTTCGGATGACATCATGCCTGCCTGCCCTCGAAACCGGCGCTTTCCCGCAGTCGAAGCCGATGTTCTGGCGCGTCAGCGTTCTTTACACGTTTCGACAATTTGGCTTTGCCGGATGGCTAACCCGACTAGGGCCCACCGATGAACGAGGATGGAGAAGGTTCGACGCCAGTCCCGTTTCCTCCGCCATAAATTCCCATCAACATATTGATATTACGTTATAATTATATGATCTTAAAAACAGATTCCCCCAGTAATT
>JANMCI010000495.1:0-4594 GCA_031361245.1 Rhodobacterales bacterium | reverse complement strand
GGTGTCATCGGACAGAAAGATTGCCTGCGGGACGTAGCCGAGGCTCTTTTGCCAGGAGCGGACGCGCTGGTCGCTGACGACCTGCCCGTCGACCAGAATCTCGCCACTGTCCGGGCGCAGCAAGCCAAGGACAAGGTCGATCAGGGTGGTCTTGCCCGCCCCGGTGCCGCCGACGATCCCGATGGTGGTGCGGGCCGGAATGGTCAACGAAAGACCGGAGAGCGACGGGGCCTCCGCGCCGGGATAGCTGAAGCTCAGGTCCCGCAACTCCAGCGCATTGTCCAGCTGCAGGGCCGGAAAGCTGGTGTCCTGCGGCGCGGGATCGGCCAGCGATGTGACCGCGTGGTGCAGCTTTTCCAGCGACTGGGCCGAATAGCGCATCGAGGTCAGGTTGGAATAGATCGCCTGCAGGGCCGGAAACAGCTTCATGGCGGCCATGCCGATCAGGCCAAAGGTCGGCAGCGCGTTCTGCATGTTCTCGCTGTCGGTGACGACCATGATCAGCACCATCAGGATGAAGCCGCCATAGCACACGGCCTCAAGCGCATAACGCGGCAGGCGACCGATGAGCAGGCCGGCGGTTTGCAGCTGGGCCATCGCATGGGCCGGGCCGGTGAACCGTCGCAGGAACTGGTCCTCGAGCCCCATGAGTTTCAGCTCCTTGATCCCGCCCATCGCCTCGTTCACGACATGGAAGCGGTCGCGGTTGGCAACGAAGCGCGCGTCGCTGATGCGCGCCAGCCAACCCCGCATGGAGCGGTAGACGCCGGTGTAAACGCTGACCAGAAGGATGGTCGCCCCAATGGCGACATAGGGCTGGACGGCGAACAGGAACGCAGCGATCAACAGGGTGACGAGGGTGCTGGAGATCAGAAGCACCGCGGGCAGGACGGATTCGCGAATGACATTATCCACCTCGGACAGCAGATTCTGGCCGACGTCGGCGCTGTTGCGCGACAGGAAAAAGACATAGGGCTGGCGCAGATAGCCGGCGAGCAACCGGCTGCCGATCGAATAGGCCCGCATCAGGCCAAAGCGGATCTCGACATAGCTGGTGGCGGCGCGCACCGCCATGCCGAGAAGGATCACCAGAAAGACGATGGCCCCGGTGGCCATGATCACCTGCAGATCGGTTTTGATCCCGGTCACGCCCTGAAACCAGATGAACAGCCAGTTGGTCTGGATGTAGGAGGGATCCGAGATGATCTTGAGGAAGGGCAGGATGACGGCGACGCCGGCAACTTCAAACAGCGACATGATGAGGGAGAGGCCAAGCAGGATCAGATAGCGTTTCTGCTCGCGCTTGGTCAGAATCTGCCAGATCAGTCGGTAGGTGCGGATCATCGGGGGTCCTTGGGACTGGAGGAAGTGGCATCCGGGCGCGGAAAGCTGCGCGCATAGACGACAGGCGCACGACCGCGGCCACGCAGGGGTGCGGCGGGGCGACCGGCGGTCTTTGGCGCGGCGTCAGCAGCCTGATCGGTTGTGGTGTCGGAGGTATAAAGGAACGAGCCCGCGCCGAAATAGAACATCACATAAACGGCCAGCACGTCCCAGACATGGACGGTGGACAGGGTGAAACACAGGCCGACCAGCCCGATCATGTAGCCGGTCCGAACGGTCTGCGCCTCGGGGGACAGCGACTTGGCGCGGGTGACGCGCCAGATATGAACCCCAAGCCCCGCCACCAGAAGGCCGAAGCCGACAACACCGTGGCGCATCGCAATCAGCAGCCAGAAATTGTCGACCGACACCGCCGCCATCCAGCTGGGCCTTGCCCAGTCGTTCAGTCCGATCCCGACCACCGGCGAGGCCCAGACCGAATCCAGCCCGTAAAGCCAGATGTAATAGCGCCACCAGCCGGTCTGAGGATCAAGGGTGAAGGTCTCGATGAAGAGGATCACCGGGCCGCGGTTGGAGGCGAATTCCAGAAAGACGATGCCCGCGATCACCAGCCACAGCAGCAGCTTCCAGCGGTTCCGCGTCAGGACCCCCCACATGAACACCATGGCCTGAATGATCACCGAAAGGGTTGGCGCGGAGGACAGCGACGCCATGGTCATGAAAACGACCAGCACAAACCGCGGGACGAGGCGCAACAGACTGTCGCGATAGAGAAAGACGACATTTGCCGCATTGATCGAGCAGTAGAGCCCATAAAGGATGGCGTGCGGAAACACCCCCTGGACCCGATAGAGGCCATAGCGCGTTTCCATGTACTTTTCAGAAACCGGAAAGACCCTGCTGAAAAGCTCGCCGATCAGCATGCGGCCGGACACCAGCTCGATCACCACGAAGGGCAGCAGGAACAGCAGCGACATCATCGCAAACTTCACATAGCGGCGGAAATCCTGCGGGCTGCGCACAAGAAGGCGACCTGCGGCGTAACCGCCAAACATCTCGACCGCAATAATGGTGCCGAAGGCGAATTTCGACATGCCATGGTGATAGACCATGGTCAGGATGATCCAGCCGCCAAAGCCAAGGATCAGCCCGTCTGTCGTGGTGAACCAGCCTGCCTTGCGCCGGAACAGGCTGACGAGGAAGGGGATGAACAGGATCAGGAGGACCAGACGGTAGGGGTCCAGCCTCTGGCCGGCAAGGATCGGATGGATCGGCAGCATCCAGGTGATGAACAGGATGGCCAGCAGTTTGCTGCGCAGACCGACGGAATAGGTTGCCGGATCCGCTACCGACACCACACGCCCCGTCCGATTGATTGCGCCTGACGTCACTGCGTTTGCCTTTTACTCAATTCGCGCTGGCCCTGCCGCCAAAATGGCTTTCCCAAAGGAACCGTCTGAACCCGAATAGAGGCCATCCCGGCTTTTGGTCTCGATGGTCATAAGTGCCACGGAAACGACGATTATCACAGCCCCCCGCGGGAAACAGATCGTTTTCTTGACTCTTGGTCGCGCCAAAGTGATGGAATGATCGCATGGTTACGGAGAAGCAGAGTTGCAGTATGGCGATTTGATCAGCGTCGTCGTGCCGGTCTACAACCGTGCCGACAGCATCGGCCGGTCCGTCGGAAGCCTTTGTAATCAAAGCTATCGCAATCTGGAGATCATTCTGGTTGATGATTGCTCCAAGGATGATCTGGTCGCGGCGGTTGCGGCGCTGGGCGACGCAAGGGTTCGGGTGGTCCGGCGGGAAAAGAACGGCGGCGCGGGTGCCGCGCGCAATACCGGCGTGGCAGAGGCCACATCCGAATGGATTGCCTTCCATGACAGCGACGACATCTGTGTCTTTGACCGGATAGAGCAGCAAGTCAGGGCGCTGCTGGCATTGCCCGAGGACCATGTGGGCGTTTACAGCAGCTCGATCTTTTACACCGAAACCACCGAAGCGACCTTTGCCGCCGCTGCCGAAGCCTTTGTCAAACCGCATCCCTACGAGCCGCGCACCTTGAGCGGCGATGCCTTTGACGACACGGTCAACGTCAACTTCATCAACGTGCCGACGATGTTGATCCGCAAGGCGGCCTTTGTGGCGGCAGGCGGCTTTGACGAGCGGCTGCGCAACAACGAGGACTGGGATTTCACGTTGCGCCTGACCCGGCTTGGAAAGTTCGGTTTTCTGCCCGATCCCTTGTTGCTCGTCGTCCGGCAAATGCCGAAAGCCGGGGCGGACGGTCATATCTCGATCAATGACCGTTACTCGGCGCGCAGCTTTGTGGGCGTGCTGTTCAAGCTGCGCCGTGTCGGCGTCACGGACCGGCAGCTTTATCGCCATTACCTTTCGGCGGCCCGTTTCCTGATGCGGAGCGGTCGGTTTTCCAGCGCCCGCCGTTTTCTGGGCATGGCATTGAAGGTAAAGCCGGTCTCGGTCTCGGGATGGCGTCTTCAGGGTCTGAGCTATTTTCCCCGGCTTTACGGTTGGCTGCGCAGTAAGGACAACCGCCCGGTCTGAACGGCGGCTGGCGTCGCGCGAAGCGTGTGGCAGGCACTGCGCCCGAAGATGCGGGTCAGTAGGGGCGGAGAGCCGGAGGTCAGGGCCGCCAGTCGAACGAGCGGCTGACCGAGATGAACAGCAAGCGCGAGTCGGCGCTGCCCACGGTCGCCTCATCACGGCTTTGGAAGGTGGCGCCCAGGTTCATCGCCCAGTCAGAGCCCAGTTCGCGGGAATAGCGCGCCGTCGCTTCCATCCGGTCAACGAGATTTGCCGAGCTGTCGTCGATGCGCGACGCCGTCACGCTGAGGCCCAGATTTGATACGGGCGACAACGGGCGGTTCAGATCCAGAGTCAGGTGGTCGGTCGTGACCGCGATCCCGATGTCATCCGCGGTGACGCTGCGGCCCAGATCCACGCTGAAGTCACCGAAATCGGCCGCATAAGTCCATTTGAGGGCGCCGATCACGGCGGCGGTGCTGCCGGCCTGCTGCGTCGCACCAAGCGAGGCCGTGACGGTCTGATTGCCAAGGTCAAGGAAGCGGTCAGCCTTGACAGTGACCCGTCCGGCGCCGGGATCGTTGGTCTGGGCGATGGACAGGCCGGCCGTGCCGTTTGCGAGCTCCCACGTCAGGGCGGCCTTGCCGACCAGACCTTCGGTCCGATCGGTCAAAACGCCAAACTCCATGGTGTCCAGCCGCTC
>JANMCI010000483.1:0-11461 GCA_031361245.1 Rhodobacterales bacterium | reverse complement strand
CCCGGCGGCCGGTAATGGTCCTGTTCGTGTGGCAGGCGGCGGCGTGCGGAATCGAGGTCGGGGGGGGTTTCACACCCCCGCACCCCCGTGGAGTATTTCCAAAGGTGCAAACGGGCAGGTCAGGTGGGGTGAACCGTCCAGCGGGTCTTGAGGTCGGCAAGGCCGGCGGCGATCAGGTCGCGCAGGACGGCTTCGTCGGCATCCGACAGGTGTTTGAGATAGAGGCATGCCTTGCCGGCGCGGTGCTTGCCGAGGCGCTGCAACAGCGCTGCCTGATCCTTGTGGCCCGACAGGACATAGAGCGAGAGGTCGGCCTTGCGGGGGGCGAAGCCGGTGGCGAAGGCGGTTCCGGAATGGCCAGAGTCATAGGTGTAGTCGTAGCGGCCAAAGCCCACCATGCCGCCGGTGTAGATGCGGGGCAAATAGCCGGTGACGTCAGAAAAGAGCGTGACCAGCTGCCGCGCTTCGGCCTGACGGTCAGGCGGGGTGACGCCGGCCACAAACTGGTCAATCGTCAGAGGCTCTGCCTTGGTCTTTTGTGCGTAGGCCATGAAGGTCCCTCCCTTGGACGGCGCGATATTAGCATGGTCAGCCCGATTGCATAAAGAGCGGGCTGCGTTAATCTGGGCGCATCATGACCCAGGTCTCTCCCAACGCGATTGCGCCCGACAATGAGCTGATCCGGTTGATGGCGGAGGCTGCCATCAGGACGCTGCCCGAACCTTACCGCGCGGCGGCGGCGCTGGTGGCGCTGCGGGTGCAGGATTTCGCGGACAACGAGATATTGGAGGCGCTGGAGATCGAGGACCCGTTCGAGCTGACCGGGCTTTACGATGGGGTGCCGCTGACCGAGAAGAGCTTTGCCGAGCAACCCCAGCAGCCCGACCAGATCTTTCTGTTCCGCCGGGCGATATTGGAGGAGTGGCTTGACCGGGCCGATGTCTCGCTGGTCGAACTGGTTGCCCATGTCTTCATTCACGAATTGGCTCACCATTTCGGCTGGAGTGATGAGGACATCGCCCGGATTGATCCGTGGTGGGAATAAGGCTGCCTGATTGCACTTTCACTCCGACCCCGGTTAACCTCGCGCCGATTTGAAATATCGAGATCCAGCATGTTCCGCCTTCTTGCCCTTGCAGCCCTTGCCCTGACCGCCGCTGCCGCCCCCGCCGTGGCCGGTCCTCTGGTCGACGGGGCAACCTCGATCGAGGCAAAACTGGGCGCGGGTGATTTCACCGGGGCGCTGGACGAAAGCCGCGATCTGGTGGCAGCGGTCTGGGACCAGAGCCCCGGCCTGACCTTTGGCGAAGCGCTGCTGGTGGCCGAGAACGCCACCGGCTTTGGCGTGTTCAACCCGCGGGTCAACAATGTCTTCAAGAAGGGCGAGCCGATCCTGATCTACTGCGAGCCCTTTGGTTTTGGCTACGGCGCGCCGGGTGCCGGGCTATATTCGGTGAATTTCGTCGTCGATCTGCAGGTGCTGGACGCTGCGGGCAACCAGCTGGCCAATGCCGAGGGTGCCACCGAGTACAACATGACATCGCGCCACCAGAACCGCGAAGTGCAGGCCAACATCACCTACAGTCTCGACGGCTTGCCTGTCGGGCGCTACACGCTGATCACCACGCTGCGCGACAAGAACTCGGCCAAGTCCGGGTCCTTTCAGACGGCCATCGAAATCTCTGAGTAAAGAAGGCACAGACCCTTGCAGACACCTGTCGTCACCCTGACCCTGAACCCGGCGCTGGACATGTCCAGCGAGGTGCCTGCCCTGATCCCGGATCAGAAACTGCGCTGCAGCGATCCGCTTCTGGACCCCGGTGGCGGCGGGCTGAATGTCAGCCGGGCGATTTCCATCCTTGGCGGCGAAAGTCTGGCGCTGGTGGCCCTTGGCGGCCTGACCGGCGACCGTCTGGCCGGGCTGATCCGGGCCGAAGGCGTGCCGTTTCTGGCGCTGACCGCGCCGGGCGAGACCCGGCTCAGCCTGACGGTGACCGAGGCCACCACGGGGCGGCAGTACCGCTTCATGCTGCCCGGGCCGCGCTGGTCGGAGGCCGATCAGGAGCGGGTCTTTACCCTGCTGCGCGCCTCGGCCCGGCCCGGTGCCTTTGGCGTCATTTCGGGCAGCCAGCCGCCCGGCGTGCCGATCGACTTTCCCGCCCGTCTCGCCAGGGCCATGCCCGGGCTGAACGTGGTTCTGGACACCTCGGGCCCGGCGCTGAAAGAGGCGGTCGAGCATCCGATCCCCGATCTGCGCATCTTGCGGATGGACGATGCCGAGGCGGAATCCATCGCCCGCACCCCTTTGATCTCGCGCAGTGATACCGCCGACTTCGCGCAAGCGCTGGTTGATCGCGGGGTGGCGACGCAGGTTGTGATCTCGCGCGGCGCAGACGGCTCGGTGCTGGTCGACAAGGATCACCGCATCTTTGCCAGGGCGGCGAAGGTGAAGGTGAAAAGCACGGTCGGGGCGGGCGACAGTTTCGTCGCCGGATTGGTGCTGGCGCTGGCCAGAGGCGAGACGCCGGAGGCGGCGCTGAGCTTTGGCAGCGCCTCGGCCTCGGCGGCGGTCACCACCGACGCGACCCAGCTTTGCCGGCGTGAGGACGTGATGCGGCTGTTGCCGGAATGCGTGATCTCGCAAGTCTGAAACGGTGCCGTCACCACGGCACCGCCTGACCCTGCCAGTCAAAAAAGCCGCCGCTGTCCTCGGGGGTCAGCGCTTGCAGCACGGCCAGCAGGTGACCGGCCGCCTCGGCGGGTGGAACCGCCGGATGCGTGCCGCGATGGCCCTTGGTCAGGGCCGTGTCGACCGTGCCGGGATGCAGGGTGACCACCACGCTTTGGGGATGGCTGCGGCGCACCTCGATGGCCGCCGTATGGATAAGCTGGTTCAGCGCCGCCTTGGCCGCGCGATAGGAATACCAGCCGCCGAGCCCGTTGTCGCCAATCGAGCCGACCCGCGCCGACAGCGCCGCAAACTGCACCGGGCGGTCACGCGGCATCAGGCGCAGCGCGTGTTTCAGCACGAGGAGCGGGCCGGTGGCATTCAGCGCGAACTGCGCCGCCAGCGCCGCCGGTGCCACGGCACGTAGCGATTTTTCGGGGCCGTTGCCTGACAGGTCCAGCGCCCCGGTGGCGACAAAAACCAGATCAAAAGGGCCGGGCAGCGCCCCCAGAACCCGCTCGATCGCCGCCTCATCGGTCAGATCCAGTCCGTTTGCCCGCCGCGACAGGCCGGTCACGGTCACGCCGCGCGCCGTCAGATCCGCGGCCAGCGCCGCACCGATGCCACCGGACGCGCCAACGATCAGAGCATTTTTCATCGCATTCCTCCTGCCGGAAAATAGCTAGCGCGCAGCCGCGAGGCGGCAAGGTCCGCCAAAAATCCGCTTTTCTTTCGCGGTTTCTTGCCTATAGTCTGCCCCCATGACCAAGGATCGCATCATTGCCAGCATTGCCGGGGGCCACGGCCCGACGGAAACGCTTGCCTTGGGTCTGCTTCTTCTTAGCCGCTTCTGAGCGTACCCCCTGGGTGCGACCGCTCGGAAGTGATCAGCACCCGGACCAACGAAGCTCAGCCCGGCTAAGAAACTCTCCCCAAGGAATCCTGACATGACCGCAAAATCCGCTCAATCCCGCGTGTTGATTTTCGACACCACCCTGCGCGACGGCGAACAAAGCCCCGGCGCCACGATGACCCACACCGAAAAGATGGAGATCGCGACCCTGCTGGACGAGATGGGCGTGGATATCATCGAGGCGGGCTTTCCCATCGCGTCCGAAGGCGACTTTGCTGCCGTGTCCGGGATCGCCAAGCTGGCGCAGAGTGCGACGATCTGCGGGTTGGCGCGGGCCAATTTCAAGGACATCGACCGCTGCTGGGACGCGGTGCGCCATGCGCGAAGCCCCCGCATCCACACCTTCATCGGCACCTCGCCCCTGCACCGCGCCATTCCCAATCTGGACATGGACCAGATGGCCGACCGCATCCACGAGACGGTCACCCATGCCCGCAACCTGTGCGACAACGTGCAGTGGAGCCCGATGGACGCGACGCGGACCGAGCATGACTATCTGTGCCGCGTGGTCGAGATCGCCATCAAGGCGGGGGCGACCACGATCAACATTCCCGACACCGTGGGCTATACCGCGCCGCGCGAAAGCTCGGCGCTGATCCGGATGCTGCTGGAGCGGGTGCCGGGGGCGGACACCATCATCTTTGCCACCCACTGCCACAACGACCTTGGCATGGCGACGGCCAACGCCCTGGCCGCGGTCGAGGCGGGTGCGAGGCAGATCGAATGCACCATCAACGGTCTGGGCGAGCGGGCGGGCAACACGGCGCTGGAAGAGGTCGTGATGGCGATGAAGGTGCGCAACGACATCCTGCCCTATCAGACCCGCATCGACACGACCAAGATCATGAACCTGTCGCGCAAGGTCAGTTCCGTGTCCGGCTTTGCCGTGCAGTTCAACAAGGCCATCGTCGGCAAGAACGCCTTTGCCCACGAAAGCGGCATCCATCAGGACGGCATGCTGAAGAACGCCGAGACGTTCGAGATCATGCGCCCGCAGGATATCGGACTGGCGGATACTTCGCTGGTGATGGGCAAACATTCGGGGCGGGCGGCGCTGCGGTCCAAGTTGACGGGCCTGGGCTTTGAGTTGGCCGACAACCAGTTGAACGACGTCTTTGTCCGCTTCAAGGCGCTGGCCGACCGCAAGAAAGAAGTGTTCGACGAGGATCTGATCGCGCTGGTTCAGGACGAGGAACGGCAAGAGGCCCTGGACACCCTGCAGGTCAAACGCCTGCGCGTGGTCTGCGGCACCGACGGACCGCAGGAGGCCGAGCTTACGCTGAGCATTGACGGGGTGGACCATTCGATCGACGCGACCGGCGACGGCCCGGTCGATGCCGCCTTCAACGCGGTCAAGATGCTGTACCCCCACCACGCGAACCTGCAGCTTTATCAGGTGAACGCCGTGACCGAGGGCACCGACGCCCAGGCCACCGTTTCGGTGCGCATCGAGGAGGATGGCCGCATCGCCACGGGGTCGTCAGCCGACACCGATACCATCGTCGCTTCGGTCAAGGCCTATGTGAACGCGCTGAACCGGCTGATCCAGCGGCGGCAGAAGATGGCACCGGATTCGGATGTGAAGTCGGTAAACTACAAGGACGCCTGAGCATGACCCCGGGCCGCCTTCTTGCCGCGCTTCTGCTGTGCAGCGTGGTCGAGGCGGCCCGCGCCGATCTGGTGGCCAGCCCCGATCTGGCCGCCAGGGTCGAGGCGCAGCCAAGGCTGGACACCGTCGACGCAGCATCGGCACGGATCAATGCGCAGCTGGCCGATCTCGATGCCGAGGCGACGGAGTTTGGCCAAGTCTGCGACACCGACCCGCCAAACAGCTTTTTCGAGCGCGTCATCACCGTCGCATTTACTGGCCCAGGATACCTTTCGATGCTGGAAGGCGTGGGCTTCTACTGCCCCGGTGCGGCACATCCGAACGCTGGCGTCACTCCCCTGACCTTCGATCTGCAAACCGGGGCCGAGGTCGAATGGCGAGTACTGTTTCCTGCCGGGTTGCTGGCCGAGGACACCCACCCCTGGCCGGGCAGCGTCAAGGCGTCGGCGGCGCTGGTGGCACTTTACTTCGGGCAGGCCGAGGCGATCGATGGCGAGTGCCGGGACGAGATTGCGTGGCCCCCGGTTTACTTCCGTGTCTGGCCGGACGCTGCAGAACACGGCCTGGTGCTGATGCCCTCCAGCCTGCCCCATTCGATGCAGGCCTGTGCTGATCCGGTGACGATTCCGCTGGAGGTTCTGCGCGCCGAGGGTTTTGCCCCCGTGCTGACCGAGGCGATTGCCGGGTCGATGCCGTAGGGTCCTGGCAAGAGAATATGGGAAAAGTGCTGTTCTGAGGTCAAAGTGGCGAGAAAACGGGCAAAAAAGACGTAAAATCATACTTGCTTGCCGCGCCGGCGCCAATTCGCCCTCGCTCAGGACGGGCCTTTCGTTTGGGACTGGCAACCCGTATATGAAGGCGCTTGCGTCGGCCACTCGCTGAGTCGCGGGCGTTTTCATTTGCGAACGTAAGGTCACCTCAGAATGTCGATCCTCTCCAGCCTTTTCTCGTCAGACATGGCGATTGACCTCGGCACGGCCAATACGCTGGTCTATGTGCGAGGCAAGGGGATCGTTCTGAACGAGCCCTCGGTCGTGGCCTATCACGTCAAGGACGGCAAGAAGCAGGTTCTCGCGGTGGGCGAGGATGCCAAGCTGATGCTGGGCCGCACGCCGGGCAGCATCGAGGCGATCCGCCCGATGCGCGACGGAGTGATCGCCGACTTTGATACGGCGGAAGAGATGATCAAGCATTTCATCCGCAAGGTGCACAAGCGTTCTACCTTTTCGAAACCCAAGATCATCGTCTGCGTGCCCTACGGCGCCACGCCTGTTGAAAAACGCGCAATCCGCCAGTCGGTCCTGTCTGCCGGGGCGCGCCGCGCCGGGCTGATTTCGGAGCCCATCGCGGCGGCCATCGGGGCGGGGATGCCGATTACCGATCCGACCGGCAACATGGTGGTCGACATCGGCGGCGGCACGACGGAGGTGGCGGTGCTGTCGCTGGGTGACATCGTCTATGCGCGGTCAGTGCGCGTTGGCGGCGACCGGATGGACGAGGCGATCATCAGCTATCTGCGCCGCCACCAGAACCTGCTGATCGGCGAAAGCACGGCCGAGCGGATCAAGACCACCATCGGCACGGCCCGGATGCCCGATGACGGGCGCGGCACATCGATCCAGATCCGCGGGCGCGACCTGTTGAACGGTGTTCCGAAAGAGACCGAGATCAATCAGGCGCAGGTCGCCGAAGCCCTGTCGGAACCGGTGCAGCAGATCTGCGACGCCGTGATGCAGGCGCTGGAAACCACTCCGCCGGACCTTGCCGCCGACATTGTTGACCGGGGCGTCATGCTGACCGGCGGCGGGGCGCTGCTGGGGGATCTGGATCTGAGCCTGCGCGAACAGACCGGCCTTTCGATTTCGGTGGCCAACGAACCTTTGAACTGCGTGGCACTGGGCACCGGCAAGGCGCTGGAGTATGAAAAGCAGTTGCGGCACGTGATCGACTACGACAGTTGAGAACCCCTGTCAGCGACGGAACCGGGGGAGTTTCACACCCCCCCGCAAGACATTGGTTTCTCGGACCAATGGCGTAACCAATGTCTTACCCCCGTGGGATATTTATGGACAGATAATACAGGGTAGTCCCGCTCGCGTCTGCCGCCAAAGGTTCCTGATGTCGAAAACGCGCAATTACGGACCTGAAGAGTTCTCGCGGCCGCTGCGCCGCGTGCTGGTGGGTCTGCTTGTCCTGATCCTGCTTGCGCTGTTCCTGCTCTGGCGCATCGACAGTCCGCGGGTCGAGCGGTTTCGCACCGCGCTGGTGGACCGCGTCGTGCCCTCGTTTTCCTGGGCCATGGCACCGATCACCAAGATCGCCACGGTCTTTGACAACTTCCAGTCCTACGCCAGTCTGTATGAGCAGAACCAGCGCCTGCGCGACGAATTGCAGCAGATGAAGTCGTGGAAGGAAGCGGCGTTGCAGCTGGAGCAGAAGAACGCGCGGCTGCTGGACCTCAATCAGGTGCGGCTTGATCCGATGCTGACCCATGTGACCGGCGTGGTGCTGGCCGACAGCGGCAGCCCGTTCCGCCAGTCGGTCCTGCTGAATGTGGGCGCGCGCGACGGCATCCGCGACGGTTGGGCGACGATGGACGGCATCGGCCTCGTCGGCCGCATTTCGGGGGTGGGCGAGCGCACCTCGCGCGTCATCCTGTTGACCGACAGCAACAGCCGCATTCCGGTCGTGGTCCAGCCCTCGGGTCAGAAGGCCATTCTGTCGGGCGACAACTCGATGGTGCCGCCGCTGGATTTTCTGGAACATGCCGACCAGATCCAGCCCGGCGACCGGGTGATCACCTCGGGCGATGGCGAGGTGTTTCCGGCGGGGCTGCTGGTGGGCTCGGTGGTGCTGGGCAATGACAACCGTCTGCGCGTCAGCCTGAAGGCCGACTATCAGCGGCTGGAGTTCCTGCGCGTGCTGCGCAGCCTGCAGGTAGAGCCGATCACCGACCCCGGTGCGCTGCTGGCACCCGAACCGCCCGCGCCGCTGCCACTGGGCTTTCAGGGGCCGCTGATGCCCCCCGCCTTGGGGGGTGGAAATGGCTGACGGCTGGATCTCCTCGCTCTGGATGCACAGGCTGTTGTTCATCGCGGTGGCGTTCGTGCTGATCTTCGTGCGCCTTCTGCCCCTGAACGAAGCCGCGGGAAGCTTGCCGGGCCCTGACCTTCTGCTGTGTCTGATCTTTGCCTGGACCGTGCGGCGGCCGGACTATCTGCCGGTGCTGATGATTGCCTTGGTGGTTCTGCTGGAGGACATGCTGCTCATGCGCCCGCCCGGCCTGTGGACCGCGCTGGTCATTCTGGCGTCGGAATTCATCCGCTCACGCGTGGCGCTGACGCGGGAGTTGAGCTTTGGCGTCGAATGGCTGCTGGTGGCGGGCCTGATGCTGGCGCTGGTCGTGGCGCAACGCCTTGCCTATGCCGTGGCGTTCCTGCCGCAACCCGGGCTTGGCTTTCTGCTGGTGCAGACCGGCTGGTCGATTGTCGCCTATCCGGTGATCGTTGCCTTGTCGCGCTATGGCCTTGACCTGCATAAGCCGGCGATGGGAGAGCTGGATGCCTATGGGAGGCGGCTGTGAGACGCACGCAGCGCGACACCGACGAAAGCGCACGCCGCATCACACGGCGCAGCCTGTTCATGGGCGGTTGCATGGCGGCGACCATGGCCGTTCTGGGGGCCCGGATGCGGTTTCTCGGGGTCGATCAGGCCGATCAGTATCAGCTTCTGGCGGAAGAGAACCGCATCAACATCCAGCTCATCCCGCCGGCCCGCGGCCTGATCCTGGATCGCAACGGCAAGCTGATTGCCGGAAACGAGCAGAACTACCGCGTGGTGATTACCAAGGAAGGCGCCGGCGATGTGCAGGCCGTCCTGAACCGGCTGAGCCATCTGATCCCGATGACGAAGGGCGACATGAACCGCATCACCCGCGAGCTTGATCGCAATTCGGCATTTGTGCCGATTCCGGTGGCGGACCGTCTGAGCTGGGAGGACCTCTCGAAGATCGCGCTGAACACCCCGGCCCTGCCGGGTGTCACCCCCGACGTCGGGTTGAGCCGGGTCTACCCGCGCGACGTGGATTTCGCCCATGTGCTGGGCTATGTCGGTCCGGTGTCCGAGAAGGATCTGGAGGGGCTCGAGAATCCCGATCCGTTGCTGCACATTCCCAAGTTCCAGATCGGCAAGATCGGGGTCGAGAAGTGGATGGAGGACAAGCTGCGCGGCTCTGCCGGCGACAAGAAGGTCGAGGTCAACCATGTCGGCCGGGTAATGCGCGAGCTGGAACGGACCGAAGGCATCGCCGGGGCGGACCTGCGCCTGACCATCGACGCCGAGGTGCAGAATTTCGTGCAGGCGCGGCTGGGCGTTGAGTCGGCGGCCTGTGTGGTGATGGATGTGAACAGCGGCGACGTCATCGCGGCGGTCTCGTCGCCGTCGTTTGATCCGAACCTGTTCGTGCGCGGCATCTCGAGCCGGGACTATTCGGCCTTGACCGAAAACGATCACCGCCCGCTTGCCAACAAGGTGGTGCAGGGGGTCTATCCGCCCGGCTCGACCTTCAAGATGGTGACAGCCCTTGCGGCACTGGATGACGGCCAGATCACCACCGACACGACGGTGCGCTGCCCGGGATACCTGGAGTTTGGTGGGCGCAAGTTCCACTGCTGGAAGAAGGGCGGCCATGGCAAGGTCGATCTGGTGACCGCCCTTGGCCAAAGCTGCGACGTGTTCTTTTATGACGTGGCGCAGCGGGTCGGTATCGACAAGATCGCGCTGATGGGCCAGCGGCTTGGTCTGGGTCAGCGCCACGATCTGCCGATGTCGGCGATTTCGGAGGGCAACTTGCCCAACAAGGCGTGGAAAGAGCAACGCTACAAGCAGGAATGGCGGATCGGTGACACGATCAACGCAGCGATCGGGCAGGGCTATGTGCTGGCCTCGCCGCTGCAGCTGTGCGTGATGGCGTCGCGGCTCGCCACGGGGCTGATGGTCGAGCCGCGCCTTGTGCGCGAGATCGGCGGCAAGCCGGTCGATCGCCCGGACCCGAAGCCCCTTGGCATCGACACCTCCCAGTTGGTGGTGGTGCGCGAGGGCATGGGGCAAGTGGTCAACAGCCAGAAGGGCACCTCGTTCGCCGCGCGGATCGTGAATGATGCCATGAAGATGGCGGGCAAATCGGGCACCAGTCAGGTGCGCAACATCTCGGCCTCCGAACGGGAGACCGGTGTGGTCGGCAACGCCGATCTGCCGTGGGAACAGCGCGACCATGCGCTGTTCGTGGCCTTTGCCCCGGTTGAGGCGCCGCGCTATGCGGTGGCGGTGGTGGTCGAACATGGCGGCGGCGGATCGTCGGTCGCAGCGCCCATCGCGCGCGACGCGCTGTTGCGGGTTCTGACCGGCAAATTGCCCGACCCCGCCGACTATCCCGCCAACCAGAAGGCCCGGATCGAATCCATGCTCAAGGGACTGAAACTGCGCCTGCCTGATGGCAGCCAGCCGGCGGAGACGCGGGCATGAGCTTTCTTGAATACCGCGTCAAGTTTGCGCCCTCGGGCTTTCAGAAGGTGTTTTACGTCAACTGGGGTCTTTATCTGTTGATCACGGCCGTGGCCGCCATCGGCTGGCTCATGCTTTATTCCATCGCGGGCGGGGACGTGTCGGTCTGGGCGGAGCCGCAGATGAAGCGTTATGCCGCAGGCTTTGTGCTCGCCCTCTTCATCACCTTCACCCCGATCTGGTTCTGGCGCAGCATGTCGGGGGCGGCCTATATCGCCACTTTCATCCTTTTGCTGGTGGTGCAGTTCTTTGGCGATGTCGGCATGGGCGCCCAGCGCTGGATCGATCTGGGTTTCATCCGCCTGCAACCGTCCGAGTTGATGAAGGTCACCCTCGTGATGCTGCTGGCGAGCTATTACGACTGGCTGGACGACCGGCGGGTGTCGCGCCCGCTGTGGGTGCTGGTGCCGCTGCTGCTGATCGTGGCACCGACGGTGCTGGTGATCTTGCAGCCCAACCTTGGCACCTCCGTCATGCTGATCGTGGCGGGGGCGGCGGTGATGTTCGCGGCCGGGGTCTCCTTGTGGTATTTCATCGCCGTTGCCGCCTCGGTGGGCGGCGCGGTGGCGGGCGTCTTTCTGACCCGCGGCACGCCGTGGCAGTTCCTGCATGATTACCAATACAAGCGCATCGACACCTTTCTGGACCCCTCTGCCGATCCGTTGGGCGCGGGCTACAACATCATGCAGGCCAAGATCGCGCTGGGTTC